>NZ_JTLI01000014.1 GCF_000799075.1 Cetobacterium sp. ZOR0034 | reverse complement strand
AATTATTTCAAATCGAAAATCTTTATCCCTTTTTAAGGAATTGGACCTATTTTTCATCTTTAGTTAACAGATTCTTCCTTTAATATATTTTATATATTACAACAAAAAATAAAAAATAGAAAGAAAAGGTTTCCCGATTCTCTCTATTTTTTAGAAATTAATTATCTATTTGATCTTTTGGTAGGATTTTATTCAATGTCACTCCTATAAGAGCAGCGATTGCTAATCCAGAAAGTGAGACAGTTTTCCAAATAATGATATTATCAATAGCTATTCCAAGAACAAAGATAAGAGAAGCGATTAAAAGATTTCTAGAGTGAGAGAAATCAATTTCGGCATCAATAACTGTTCTAACACCAACTGAAGCAATCATTCCGAAAAGAATAACTGAAACTCCACCCATAACAGGAGTAGGAATAGTTTGTAAGATAACTCCAAATTTTCCAATAAAGCTAAGAGCTATAGCATAACAAGCGGCGATTCTCAAAATTGCAGGATCGTATACTTTTGTAACCGCAAGAACTCCAGTATTTTCTCCATAAGTAGTGTTAGCAGGACCACCTAAAAGTCCAGCAGCAACAGTTGCAACTCCATCACCTAAAAGTGTTCTTGAAATTCCAGGGTTTTTAAAGAAATCTTTTCCAACAACAGCACCATTAGTTGTGATGTCACCAATATGCTCAATAAAAACAACAAGAGCGATAGGAGCAATAGCTAAAACTGCAGTTGTAGAAAACTTAGGTAGAGTAAGTAAATCTTTTAAAGCTTCAGATGAGAATCCAATCCAGTTAGCAGCAGCGATAGGAGTAAAATCAACTAATCCTAAGAAGATAGAAACAACATAACCTAAAATAACTGATATTAAGATTGGTACTAATCTAAAGAATGATTTTTCTAAAATTGAAATGGTAATCATAGATATGATAACTATCATAGCTACGGCTAAGCTTTTTAAATCAAAATGTCCATTTGAGTATCCAGCCATTGATAGAGCTACAGGACTTAGTCTAAGCCCAATAACCATAATAATTGGACCAACTACAACAGGTGGGAAAAATGATTTGATTTTTTCAACACCAAAAACCTTTATCATCCAAGACATAAAGATGTATACAAAACCAGCAGAGATAACCCCACCTTTAATTGCGGCAATTCCCTCTTCTTTTAAAACAAGAGCTAGAGCTCCAATAAAAGCAAAAGATGAACCTAAGAAAACAGGAACAATTCCTTTAGTACAAAGGTGAAAAAGTAAAGTTCCTATTCCAGCAGATAAAAGTGCAACTGAAGGATTTAAACCAGTTAAAAATGGAACTAAAACTGTGGCTCCAAACATAGCTAGTACGTGCTGAATCCCAAGTAAAAGCTTACTTTTTGTTGATAAATTAGTCATTGTAAAACGCCTCCCGAATTTTTTTTGCTATTAAATAGCCTACATTATTTTAAAATGAAAGTCAATCTAAACTTAAACTTCCTAAAAGTTTTCCTTCGGAATAAGAGATAAAAGCTTTGTTTTGAGTAATAATGTTACTTAAACATGTTGAGTCACCTCTGTTTAGTGTATGTTTATCTAAAGAGTACTTAAATCCTTTTAAAGTTAAAGCTGTAACTTTATCTGAGAAAGGAATGAATGATATAGTTTTTCCGATTTTATTTTCAATTTCAAAACTTTGTGGTACAAAAAATAATTCTTCTATTTCACTAACAAATTTAAGTTTTGGATATTTAAAAATAAGATTTATATTTGTTAAAGTATGATCTATTCTTCCTCCAAATCCACCGATAACAATAATTTCATTATATTTTAAAGATGAAACGTATGAGATAAGAAGTTCTCCATCGGTGAAATCTTTATCCTTATTAAAAATATTTAAAATAATATCTTGAGTTTTTAAATATTCAAAGTCTTCACTTTCAAGAGAATCAAAATCTCCCCAAACTTCTTTAGGGCTCAATCCAAGTTGAATTGCTTTTTTACTTCCTCCATCAGCACAATAGAGATGTTTTTCATCTATATTTAAAGATTTATAAAAATCAGGTGAGTTTGAAAACTCACCATTTAAAAAGATAAATGCTTTAGTCATCATCAATATCTGTATCTACTATTATAAAAATAGGTAGATGATCAGAGACCTCCTTTCTAGTTTTAATATAATCATCTCTAGTAATATCTAGAGCACCACTTTTTCCTTTAAATTCAGTGGTGAATTTTTTAGAAAGAAAGATATTGTCATAAGAGTTTGCAAAACCTTTAGTTCCAATTGTTGTTTTAATTGAGGGATCTAAAGAGTAGATGATATTATCTTTATGATTTAAAAGATTTTCAAAGGCTGAATCATTAGCAGCTAAATTGAAGTCACCACCTATCAAAATATCGTTTTCTACAGGATCCAAATTTTGAAAATAGTTGTAAATCTCTATGATTTTATTGGCTTCAAATTGTCTTTGTGAAACTTTCTTACCATAGATAGAGTGTATTAAGACATATGTAAAATCAAAATTATTAATTTTAAAAGTTGCACCATATGGTTCACGTATAAAATCATCATTTGTATCTGGATAAAACCCTTCACTTTTTATAAATTGAACTTTATTTTTTTTATATAAAAAAGCGTAGTACTCTTTGTACTCTGCAGTTCCAACAGGATATGGAGAGATTTCATACCCCCATTTTGAATTACTTATTTTTTCAACCTCAGATATTAATTTATAAAGTCCTTTTTTATTCATAACTTCAACCAATCCAATGATATCGAATGGTTCAATAGATTTGGCAAGATGCGTGTAGTCTTTTTCTCCTTTTCCAAGTCTTAGAGTATTAAAAGAAGCAATATAAGCTTCTGTTTTTGAGTTTGAGTCGCTTGAAAAAGTTAAAATGGATATAATAAAAAATAAAAAAATTTTCTTTAACATAAAATCACCTCAAAAAAAATACCCTAAAAAGGGTATTTTTAATAATTTTCTGGGAACATTATTTTTTCTACACCTTCAATAATAATATGTAATATCATCATGTGTATTTCTTGGATTCTATCAGAAGTTTCTCCAGGAATGATGAACTCATAATCACACATTCCTTTAAGTTTTCCTCCATCTTTTCCAAGAAGTACAGTAGTTTTTAGTCCCATTTTTTTAGCTGCTTCAACAGCTTTTATAACATTAGCAGAGTTCCCACTTGTAGAGATACCAATAAACATATCTCCCTCTTTACCGTAAGCTTCAACACCTCTAGAGAAGATGTAATCAAATCCATAATCATTTCCAACACAAGTTATATGTGATGAATCTGATAATGATATTGCAGGTAAAGCTCTTCTATCTTTTCTAAATCTTCCTGTAAACTCTTCTGCAAAGTGTAGAGCATCACAGTTACTTCCTCCGTTTCCACAGATTAGTACTTTGTTTCCATTTTCAAAGATAGATGCAAGATCTTTCGCAACTTTTTCAGTTTCTTTTTTTTCAGCTTCCTCTTTTATAAATTTTTCTAAAAGATCAGCAGTTATTTTGTACGAATCTAATAAGTTCATATTAGCCTCCTAAATTACATAGATTAAAGTTTAAAATTTTTAACGAAATTGATAAATTTAATGATGTGTGCTAAATTTTTCTTATCTTTTGTTATAACTATTTGATAAGAATCAGTAACTTCATCGATAGTTCTAATAACTTTAAATTCATCGCTTTGTATCTCTTTATAAACAGCATAATAAGGCAGAATAACGTTTCCAATCCCTTCTTTTACCATCCCTTTAATAACTCCTAAATTTCCTAGTACAGGAATTTTAGTGTTGAAACAAACATGGTTTTTATCCTCTAGATAGCTGATAGCTTTTTCATTATTATAAATATTTTTTCTAGATATTAAAGGTTCTTTAGATATAGCTTCTAATTTTTGTGTATTCTTTGTTCCTACAAGAATATAAGGAACAGAACCAACAGTTAAAACTTCTAAATTAGGATCTGTTATATGTTCTTCATCAATTAAAAGAATATCCAGTTCTCCCTCTTTTAAAAGCTTTAAAAGCCAAGCTTTAGTAGATATTGTAATATCGTATTCTATCTCGTCATGTAAAGATATAAAATCTTTCATTAAAAGAGGAAGTAAAGGTTCACCAATAACAGATGTAGCACCGATTGAAATCTTAGCTTTATCTAAGTTAATGATTCTTTCCATCTCTTTTTCAGCTCTTTTAACTTTTTCAAAAATTTCCTCTGCCATTTTGAAAAGAGCTTCCCCAGTATAAGTTAATTTTATCTTCTTTGAACTTCTATCAAAAAGTTTAGAATTTAAAATTTCCTCAAATTTTTTAACTTGAATTGAAACCGCTGATTGATTTATGTATAATTTATTAGCTGCTTTAGTAAAACTTTTTTCTTTGGCTACTTCATAAAATATTCTAAGATAATGTAAATCCAATTGTATCACTCCCAACTATTATTCTTATGTATAGTTACTATTCTATTTTAGCATAATTTTAACACAATGAATACAATTTATTTTAAAAAAGTAGTAGGAAGTTTATTTCCTACTACTCAATAAAGGTTAAAAGTACTTTATTATTGGAAGTTTTTTAAGTTTTCCATTAGTTTATCATACTTATCTTGGAATTCTTGTTGAATTCTTCTCTCTCTATCTAAGATATGAGCCGGAGCTTTAGATGTAAATCTTTCGTCAGAAAGTTTAGCATTAGCTTTATCTAAATCTTTTTTTACTTTCTCAAGTTGCTCATTTATTTTTTTAATTTCAGACTCTACGTCTAAAAGACCAGTTAAGATCATAAATACTTCAGAGTTTCCATTAACTCTAAATCCACTTTGCTCAGGAGTCGCTAAATCAGATCCAACCGTTAATTCTTCAATTTTAGCAAGTTTAGTTATGAATAACTCATTTGCTTTTAAAGTTTCTAATTCAACAGGATTTGATGTTCTAATAACAACTTTAGCTTCTTTAGCAGGTGATATTCCTCTTTCAGCTCTTATATTTCTTAATGAAGAGATTAAACCTTGAATATATTCAAAAGCTTTTTCTTTTTCGTCACTAACTAAAGAGTCGTCACAAACAGGGTAGCTAGAAAGCATAATAGTCTCTCCATCTACTTTTATTTTTTGCCAAATCTCTTCAGTTATATAAGGCATGAATGGGTGAAGAAGTTTTAATCCAGCGTCTAAAACTGTCCATAAAACATATTGAGCAGTTTGTCTAGATTGAATTCCAGATTCTTCTTTGTTGTATAGTCTAACTTTAGCTAACTCAACATACCAGTCACAGAAGTCTCCTCTTAAGAATTCGTATAATGATTTAGCAGCTTCATCTAATTGGAATTTTTCTAATTTATCTGCAACATCTTTAGAAGTTTTATTTAATTTAGAGAAAATCCATTCGTCAACTAATTCAAGTTGAACATTAGATTTATCAAATGATTTCATATCGAAATCTTCAAGGTTCATTAGAACGAATCTTGAAACGTTCCAAATTTTATTAGCGAAGTTTCTTCCCATCTCAATTAATTTTTCAGAGAAGTGAACATCTTGTCCCTGAGAAGTATTATATAACATAGTAAATCTTATGGCATCAGCACCATACTCTTCAATTAAGTTTAATGGATCAGGAGAGTTCCCTAATGATTTAGACATCTTTCTTCCAATCTCATCTCTTACAATACCGTGTAAGTAAACATTTTCAAATGGAATATCATCCATAGTATACATACCAAACATAACCATTCTAGCAACCCAGAAGAACAGAATATCTGCTCCAGTAACTAGAGTAGATGTAGGGTAGAATTTAGCTAATTCAGTTGTTTTATCAGGCCAACCTAAAGTTGAGAATGGCCATAGAGCAGATGAGAACCAAGTATCAAGAACATCAGTTTCTTGAGTTAATTCAACATCATGTCCGTAGTGAGCTTTAGCTTGAGCAAAAGCCTCCTCTTCAGTTTTAGCTACGAAGATATGCATATCAGGACCATACCAAGCAGGAATTCTATGCCCCCACCAGATTTGTCTAGAGATACACCAGTCTCTTATATTTTCTAACCAGTTGTAGTAAACTTTTTCCCATCTCTTAGGCATAAGTTTAACTTTTCCGTTTCTAACAACTTCTAAAGCCTTTTCAGCTAAAGGTTTCATTTTAACGAACCATTGCTTAGATACTCTAGGCTCTACAACAGTGTTACATCTATAGCATCCACCAACATTGTGTGAGTGAGATTCAACTTTAACTAAGAATCCACCTTCTTCTAAATCAGCTACCATTTTCTTTCTAGCATCGAATCTATCCATTCCAGCGTAAGCAGGATAATCGTTAGAAACTTTACCTTCAGGAGTCATCATATTGATGATTGGTAAGTTGAATTTTTGTCCTAAAGTGAAATCATTAGGGTCATGTGCAGGAGTTATTTTTAAAGCACCCGTACCGAATTCCATATCAACATACTCATCAGCGATTACAGGAATCTCTCTTCCAACTAATGGTAAAATTACATTTTTACCAACAAGGTGTGAATATCTTTCATCGTTAGGATTTACAGCAATAGCAACGTCAGCAAGCATAGTTTCAGGTCTTGTAGTTGCAATTATTAAAAATTCGTCAGAACCTTTAACAGGATATTTTATATTCCATAAAGAACCAGCTTTTTCTTCATGCTCAACTTCATCATCGGCAAGAGCTGTTCCACATCTTGGACACCAGTTAACCATATATTCACCTTGATAGATTAATCCATCGTTGAATAATTTGATAAAGATATCTTTTACAGATTCAGAAAGTCCTTCATCCATAGTAAATCTTTCTCTATCCCAGTCTAATGAAGCTCCAATTCTTCTTAATTGGTTAGTAATAGCTCCACCATATTGTTCTTTCCATTCCCAAACTTGTTTTATGAATTCGTCTCTTCCTAAATCTTCTTTAGTTAATCCGTTTTCAGCTAATTTTCTTTCAACTCTGTTTTGAGTCGCGATACCAGCATGATCTGTTCCAGGCATCCATAGAGTGTTGTATCCACTCATTCTTTTATATCTAACAAGTACATCTTGGATACTGTTATTAAGAATATGTCCCATATGTAATATTCCAGTTACATTTGGAGGTGGGATAACGATAGAGTAGTTTGCTTTATTATCATCTAAAGTAGCAGCAAAAAACTTCGACTCCTCCCAATATTTATACCATTTTCCCTCAATTTCATTAGGGGAATAAGTAGTAGCTAATTCATTCATTTAAAATCCTCCTATTCAATTTCTCCCTTTAAACAGTTTTCAATATATTCTAAAACTTGTTCTTTTCCATTATTATTAAGTGATGAGTGGAAGAAAACATCATCATTATGGAAATCAACCTTTGTTCTGATATCTTTTAAAGCTTTAAATTTCTCATTATTCGATACTTTATCCATTTTAGTAAAAATAATTTTAAATGGTGTTCCATAGTGGTCTAACCATCTAAGCATATCTAAATCTTCTCCACTTGGAATTCTTCTTATATCTAGAAGAACAAACACAAGTTTTTTTCTAGGGCTAGCAAGGTATCTCTCCATTGTTAATCCCCATTCTTTTTTCATCTCTTTAGGAACCTTAGCGAATCCATATCCAGGTAAATCAACAAAGAAGAATTCTTTGTTGATTAGGAAATAGTTAATTAACTGTGTTCTACCTGGAGTTTTACTAGTTTTAGCTAGTTTATTTCTTCCTGTGATACTGTTTATAAGAGATGATTTTCCAACGTTAGATCTTCCAACAAAGGCAAACTCTATATGGCTTAACTCTTCAGGATAATCTTTTTCAAATACAGCTGATTTTACGAAATCTGCTTGTTTTACAATCATCTTATTACCTCTTTCTATTATTTTTCAAGGGCAAGTTTTTCAACATCGTCATAAGTTGAAGCAAAGTAAATTTTAATATCTTTCATTACTTCTTCTGGGATTTCCTCTACATCTACCTTATTGTCCTCAGGTAAGATTATATTTTTAATTCCAGCTCTATGAGCCCCAATTACCTTCTCTTTGATTCCACCAACAGGTAAAACTTCACCAGTAATAGTGATTTCACCAGTCATAGCAAAAGTTTGCTTAACTTTTCTACCAGTTAACACTGATAAAATAGTTGTTGTGATAGCAGTACCAGCAGATGGTCCATCTTTTGGTGTTGCTCCTTCTGGGAAGTGAAGGTGAATATCTTTTTTATCTAAAACAGTTGGTTCAACATTGAATTTATCAAAGTTAGCTTTTAGATATGTAAAAGCAACCATAGCTGATTCCTTCATAACATTTCCAAGAGTACCAGTTAGAGAAAGGCTTCCTTTTCCTGGGATTTGTACACCTTGAACTTCAAGTGTCATTCCACCAACGGCTGTCCAAGCTAAACCATTTACAACTCCAACTTTAGAAACAGCTTTTTTCATTTTTTCAGGTCTAAATTTAGGATGACCTAAATAAGATTCTAAATTTTTAACAGTGATACTAGCAGATTTTGCATCTTTATCAATGACATCTCTAGCAACTTTTCTAAATAATCCAGAGATTTCTCTTTTCAGATTTCTGACACCAGCTTCTCTAGTATATTCATCTATAATTTTTAAAACAGCTTTATCTGTGATATTGATTTTAATATTAGATAAACCATTTTCAACTTGAGCTTGTTTAATAAGGTAGCTATTTGCTATATGAAGCTTTTCAAACTCAGTATATGAAGAAAGAGTTATTATTTCCATTCTGTCTCTTAAAGGACCAGGAATACTTCTTAAATCATTTGCTGTAGCAATAAAGAATACTTTAGATAAGTCAAATGGCATATCTAAATAGTGATCTTCAAAATGCTTGTTTTGCTCAGGGTCTAGAACTTCTAACATAGCAGAAGCAGGATCTCCTTTGAAGTCGCTTGACATCTTATCGATTTCATCAAGAAGGATAACAGGGTTAACACTTCCAGCATTTTTGATAGCCTTAATTATCTTTCCAGGCATAGAACCTATATAAGTTCTTCTGTGTCCTCTTATTTCAGCTTCATCTCTAACTCCACCTAAAGATATTCTGATAAAGTTTCTACCCAAAGCATCAGCAACAGATTTAGCTAAAGATGTTTTTCCAACTCCAGGAGGTCCAGCTAAACAAAGGATAGTTCCTTTCATATCTGGATTTAGTTTTTTTACAGCTAGATAATCAAGAATTCTATTTTTTACATCTTTAAGTCCATAATGGTCTTTTTCTAAAACTTCGTGAGCTATCTTCAGATCTAAAGTTTCTGTAGTTAAAACTCCCCAAGGAAGTTCTAAAACAGATTCAATATATGCTCTAGAAACAGTAGCTTCTGCAGAATAAGGAGCCATTTTACCTAATTTTTTTAGTTCTATTTCTAATTTATCTTTAGCTTCTTTTGGAAGAGGAGAGTTTCTAACTTTATCAAAAAGTTCATCAGTCTCTTCATCTCCACCATTTTTACCAAGCTCTTCTCTAAGAGTATTTATTTTTTCTCTTATAAAGTAGCTCTTTTGGCTTTCATTTATTTTTTCCTTAACTTTTTGATCTACTTTTTGTTCAATAGAAGCAATTTCAATTTCATTGTTTAAAATTTCAACTAATTTGTATCCTCTATCTTTAACATCAAGAAGTTCTAAAAGTTCAACTTTTAAAGATTCTTCAATTTCAAGATTAAATGCAATTGAATCAAAAATCTTTCCAGCTTTTCTAAGTCCTTTTAGTTGAACCATCAATTCAGCACTAACTTGGTTAGTTAGTGTTGAGTATTCTTCAAAAAGGTTGATAACTTTTCTTTTTAGAGCAGTCAACTCAGGAGAAGTTTCTTCAGTTGCAGATATAACACTGTAATCAGCAAAAAGAATTCCATCTTCCTCAACAATATTTTCAATAAGTACTCTTTTGTCTACATCTATAAGAACTTTTATACTTTTATTTGGTAGGGGAATAGATTGTACGATATTAGCTAAAACCCCAATTTTATGGATTCCTTCTGGAAGAGCTGGATTTTCTTCTAAAGAATCTTTTTGTAAACTTAAAACTAGTTTATTTTTTGTTTTCATTGCAAAATTCATCGTTAATAAGCTTCTTTCTCTTCCAACATAAAGAGGAGATGCTGTTCCTGGGAAAAGAACCATTTCCCTAGTAGGTAAAAAAGGTAATCTACTCATTAGTAATCACTCCTTAGTGTTCAATTTTAACTTTTGTAGAATCTTGAATTGAATCAGCGGTAATTGTAACCTTTTTGATAGATTTATCTGAAGGAATCTCAAACATAAGTTCTGTCATAATGTTTTCGATAATAGATCTAAGTCCTCTTGCACCAATTTTTCTTTCTAAAGCAAGAGTAGCAATTCTTTTTAGAGAGTCTTCTTCAAAATCAAGATCAACATTTTCCATCTCGAAGAATTTTTGATACTGTTTTACAATAGAGTTTTTAGGTTCTGATAAAATCTTTATCAGTGCAGATTCGTCCAGAGGAGATAAAGTAGTAATAACTGGAAGTCTACCAACTAGTTCAGGAATGATTCCTTGCTTTACTAAATCCTCAGGAAGAACTTTTCCTAAAAGTTCAATCTCTTTTTCAGTTTCTAAAGCTTCTTGAGAAGCTCCAAATCCAAGAACTTTTTTATTTGTTCTTGATTTGATAATTTTTTCCATACCTTCAAAAGCTCCACCAACTATAAATAAGATGTTTGTTGTATCTATTTCTATAAGTTCTTGATTAGGATGCTTTCTACCACCTTGTGGTGGAACTTGAGATTGTGTACCTTCAATAATTTTTAAAAGAGCCTGTTGAACTCCTTCTCCAGAAACATCTCTAGTAATTGAAACATTTTCAGATTTTCTTGCGATTTTATCAATCTCGTCTATATAGATAATTCCTCTTTCGGCAGCTTCAACCTCATAGTCAGCAGCCTGTAGCAACCTAACTAGAACATTTTCAACGTCGTCTCCAACGTATCCAGCTTCAGTAAGCGTTGTAGCATCAGCGATAGCAAAAGGAACATGAAGTGTTCTAGCTAGAGTTTGAGCTAAAAGAGTTTTTCCAGAACCAGTAGGTCCAATAAGAAGTACGTTAGACTTTTGTAACTCAACATCTTTGCTTCCTTGATCTTTATGCATAATTCTTTTATAGTGATTATAAACAGAAACAGCTAAAACTTTTTTACTATCATCTTGACCTATAACATATTCATCTAGTCTAGATTTGATTTCTTTAGGTGTAGGTAATTGAATTCCTGTTAAAGAGTTATTAGAAGTATCTTCTTTTTCTTGTTTTTCACCGTAATAGATATCATTTTCATATCCAAGCATATCAAAACAAGTTTCGATACACTCATCACAGATGAAAGATCCATCAATACCAGAGAAAAGTTTTGAAACTTCATCTTGTCCTCTTCCACAGAAAGAGCAATGTTCTTTTTTGTTCATCGTTTCCCTCCTTATCTAACGAATACGTGGTCGATTAAACCAAATTCTTTAGCTTCTTCAGCACTCATAAAGTTATCTCTTTCAGTTGCAGTTATAATCTCTTCAACTGATTTGTTTGTGTTTTTACTTAAAATTTTAGAAGTTAAATCCTTCATTCTTAAAATCTCTTTAGCTTGGATTTCAATATCAGTAGCTTGTCCTCTAGCTCCACCAAGAGGTTGGTGAATCATAATTCTAGAGTTTTCAAGAGAGTATCTCTTTCCTTTAGCTCCAGCTGAGAGTAATAGAGCCCCCATACTAGCAGCTTGTCCAATACAAACTGTCTGTACATCAGGTTTAATGTAATTCATAGTATCGTAGATTGCCATACCAGAAGTTATAACCCCTCCAGGACTATTTATATACATAATTATATCTTTATTAGGATCTTCAGCTTCTAAAAACAGGAGTTGAGCAACGATAGCATTGGCTATTTGATCATCAATCTCACTACCTAAGAATATAATTCTATCCTTAAGAAGTCTAGAGAAGACATCGTAAGCTCTTTCACCTTTTCCTGTGTTTTCAATAACTGTTGGACTGTACATTTTTATCCCTCCTTTAAAAACTTACTTTAAAAATTTAAAGTTAAATACTTAAAAACTTAGGTATTTAACACTAATTTTTTAAAAGTAGTATTGAGTAGAGGGTTATCTCTACTCAATACAGGATTTTATTACTTTGCGTTGTTTACAATAACTTCAACAGCTTTTTGAGCTAAGCTCTCAGTTTTTAAGCTATGGTTGAATTCGTCTAAGTTAGAGTTTTTAGTTAACTCAGCTTCTAATTGCTCTTTAGTCATACCGTACATTTTAGCGATATCTTCTATTTTAGCAGTTAACTCTTCAGCAGTAACTTCTAAGTTTTCAGCTTTAGCAATAGCTTCTAATATGATGTCAACTTGAACTTTGTTATGAGCCATTGGAGCGATTTGGTTGAAAGCTTGCTCTTTAGTCATACCAGTCATTTTTAAGTATTGATCGATATCCATTCCTTGCATAGCTAATTGTTGGTTCATTTCAGCCATTCTGTTTTCAACTTCTCTAACTACCATTGATCTAGGAACTTCTATTTTAGAGTCAGCAACTAATTTTTGGATTAATTTTCCAACGAAGTTGTTTTGAACTCTAGCTTCTTCTCTAGTAACGATTTCAGCAGTTTTCTTAGCTTTTAAATCTTCAACAGATTCAAATCCAGCTTCTGTAGCGAACTCTTCAGTTAACTCAGGTTTAGCTAAAGTTTTGATTGAGTTGATTTTTACTTTGAATACAGCAGGTTTTCCAGCTAAAGCTTCAGCATGGTATTCAGCAGGGAAAGTAACGTTAACTTCTCCTTCTTGTCCTACAGTGTATCCAACTAATTGATCTTCGAATGTATCGATGAACATTTTAGATCCTAATTTTAATTGGTGAGAATCAGCTTTTCCACCTTCGAAAGCAACACCGTCAACGAATCCTTCAAAAGCAAGGTCAACAGTATTTCCCATCTCAGCTTTGTGCCCTTCAGCAGCATCTTCTAATTTAGCTTTAGCGTTTAACATATTTTCAATCTCTTTATTTAAAAGCTCTTCTGTCATTTCGAAAGTTTCTTTTTCAACTTCTAAACCTTTGTACTCTCCTAAAGTGATTTCAGGATAGATATCAACTTTGAAAGTCATTTCAAGAGTATCTTTCATTTCAGTAACAAGATCATAAATGAAACTTACTGGAGCAATTTTCTCTTCAGAAACGATTTTTTCGAAGTTAGCTTTAAGAACAGATTCTACAACCTCTTCTTTTATAGCGTCAGCAAAAGCAGCTTCAACTTTGTTTAATGGTGCATGTCCTTTTCTAAATCCAGGAACCTCAACTTTAGTAGCTAAAGTTTTAACAACCTCTGATTTAATTGGTGATAACTCTTCAGCTGTTAAAGTAACTTTAATCTCAACTGCTGAGTGTTCGATTTTTTTTAATTCGTGTTTCATCATTTCCTCCTTAAAGTATTATGTATTAACGTCTTAAATCTTATGAGATTTAAGATCTTTTAAACGAAATTGATAATATTCCTCGCCTCTATTAATTATCTTTTCAGGATAGTAAATCACATCATAAAGAGTGTCTTTATTTGTGTGATGTAACTTAGAACTTAAGTCAAAAGCTACAAGAGGGTAGGATTTGCCATTTTTCAATAAGAAACCATTAAAGTGTCTATTTTCAATGCCAAAAAATTTTGTATCTATAATTTTAACTCCTCTATCTATAAAATAGGGATGCTTATTCTCAAGGCCAAAAGGACCCAATTTTTTAATATCATTTATATTATTTTTATTGATTTTATCAATAGGTAACTCTAAATCAATCTCTAAAAATTTAGGTTGATTAATGTTGTGTTCATGAACTTTAATCTCTCTTTGGAAGAGCAATTCAATCTCAGGGAGATCAGCTTCATTGGCAATAAATCCAGCTGCTAAGTCATGACCACCAAAACGTATCAATTTACTTTCAATAAGTTTTAAAATATTGAAAATATTTACACCAGGAATACTTCTACATGAAGCTTTTGCAAGACCATCTTTCAATGAAATCATAGCAACAGGTAGATTGTACTTTACACTTAATCTAGATGCAACCACACCAATAACTCCAGGATGCCATCTTTCAGATGCAACAAAAATATATTTAAGTTCATTCTTATCTATTTTTTGTGCGATCATTTTATTTGCTTCATCAAATATCATTCTTTCTAGTTCTCTTCTTTGCTTATTTGCTTTTTTCATCTCTTCAATAATGTTATATATTTCGAAATCGTCTGTTTTCATAAAGAAGTCAGCACCTAGTTTTGAGTTACCAAGTCTTCCTAAAGAGTTTATAAGAGGGGAAACAAAATAACTAATATCTGTGGTACTGATATCTTTGTTATAAAGTTTTAAGTACTTCATAAGATAAACAAGTCCTTTGATTTTAGTATTTTTAAGAGTTTCAAGCCCTTTACTTATAATAATTCTATTTTCATCAAACATAGGAACTACATCTGCAACAGTTCCAATCATAATAACATCCATAAATTGATAAAGTTTAGAGAAATCTTCATTGAGATGAGTATATACACCTTGAGCAACCTTTAAAGCTACTCCTGCACCTGCTAAAAATTTAAACTTATAATTATCACTAAGTTTAGGATTGATGAAGAGGATATTATCCTCTTCATCATCTTTAACACTTTTGTGGTGATCAGTAACAATAACCTCAATACCAAGACTACGTGCATACTCTACATCTTCATAGGAGTTGACACCTGTATCTACAGTAATCACTAGTTTTCCAGAATTTTTATGGATAAAGTCGATAGTCTTTTTGTCTAGTCCGTAACCTTCATCCATTCTATTAGGAATATAGTAATCAATATCAATTCCAATCTCTCTAAAAGCTAATACAAGGAAGATAGCTGCAGTGATTCCATCAACATCATAGTCTCCATAAATAAAAAGTTTTTCATTTTTATTTTTAGCGGAAACTATTTTTTCTACAACGCTATCCATCATTTCGAAATCAAAAGGATTTCGAAATTTATTAATAGATGGATTAAGAAAATTCTCTACATCATCTTTTTCTAAAAAGCCCTTTTTAATTAATAAAGTAGCTAAAAATTTAGAAACATTCCATTGACTAGCCTTAGTTTCAATAAGATTTTCAGATACTGTCTTATATTCCCAGTGCATAAATTACCCTTTTAAGCTATCAAGTAACTGGGAGATTTTAATAGCGTGTTCTATAGTATCATCCAGTTTAATTCTCATTTCAGGAGTATATCTTAAGGCTAGTTCTTCAGATACTCTTTTTCTAAGAAAACCTTTTATTTCATTTAATCCTTCTAAAACTTCTTTTCTATTAACTGTTGCTCCAGCTATTGGCATGATGCTGAAGAATAAGTCCGCAAATTTTAAATCTTCAGTAACTCTTACGCTAGTAACAGAAACCATAGCTTTTTTTAATTTTGGATTTTTAATCTCTTCGAAAAGAGCTTTAGAAACAACTCTAGAAACTTCCTTTTCGATTGCAGCTAATCTTTTTTTATTCATAATAAATCACCTACTTTTACTTTAAAGTTCTTTTAACTTCGATAATATCGAATGCCTCTACGATATCTCCTTCTTTAATATCGTTGAAGTTTTCGATTCCTAAACCACACTCTTGACCAGCAACCACTTCTTTAGCGTCGTCTTTGTATCTCTTAAGAGTATTTAATTTTCCTTCATAAACAATAACACCATTTCTTAAGATTCTGATGTTAGATTCTTTTCTAACCTTACCATCAACAACAACACATCCAGCAATGTTTCCAACTTTAGAAACTTTGAATACTTTTTTGATTTCGATTCTTCCAGAGTACATCTCTTTGAACTCAGGGTCTAACATTCCTGTTAAAGCTTTTTCGATATCTTCAGTAATATGATAGATAATGTTTGAAGTTCTGATTTCAACACCGTTAGAGTCAGCTTCTTTTAAAGCGTTTGTAGTTGGTCTAACGTTGAATCCGATTATGATTGCATTTGAAGCTTCAGCTAGCTTTACGTCACTCTCTGTGATTGCTCCAGATGCAGCTTGAATTATATTAACAATAACTTCTTCATGAGAAAGTTTTAATAATGAATCTCTTAATGCTTCAACAGAACCTCTTGAATCAGCTCTTAAGATTAAGTTAAGTTCTTTTAAGTTTGCATGATCCATTTGTTGAGATAGAGTTTCAAGAGAGATAGATTTTCTGCTAATTTCAGAAATTTTTCTTTCTTTAGCAACTTCTTCTACGATTCTCTTAGCATGTTGCTCATTTTGAATAACATAGAATGTATCTCCAGCAGATGGAACATCATTGAATCCGATAATTTCTATAGGTTGAGAAACAGTTGCAGATTGAACTTTAGCTCCTAAATCATTAACAAGGGCTCTAACTTTTCCCATAGATTCTCCAGCAACGATAACCTCTCCAATTTTTAAAGTTCCTTCTTGGATTAGAACGTCGGCAATAGGTCCAACTTTAGGATCAAGTCTAGACTCTAGAACGATTCCTTTAGCTCTCTTTTTAGGGTTAGCTTTTAACTCTAAAATTTCAGCAGTGATTAGGATTGTATCTAATAGAATATCTAAGTTCATTTTAGCTTTAGCTGAAACTTCAACAAACTCAGTGTCTCCTCCCCATTCAACTGAAACTAAACCGTGCTCCATAAGCTCTTGTTTAACTCTCATTGGGTTAGAACCATCTTTATCGATTTTATTGATAGCAACGATAATAGGTACATTTGCAGCTTTAGCATGTGATAAAGCTTCTATAGTTTGTGGCATTACACCATCATCAGCAGCAACAACAAGGATTGCGATATCTGTAACTTGTGCTCCTCTTGCTCTCATATCAGTGAACGCCTCATGTCCAGGAGTATCTACGAAAGTGATTTTCTTTCCAGCTTTAGTAATTTGGTAAGCTCCAATCTTTTGTGTGATTCCTCCAGCTTCTCCAGAAGCAACAGAAGTAGTTCTGATAGCATCAAGTAAAGATGTCTTTCCGTGGTCAACATGTCCCATGATTGTTATAACAGGAGCTCTTTCAATAAGATCTTCAGCTCTATCTTCTATTTCAAGAGCAAATTTATCTCCGAAGTCTAATTGAATCTCTTCTTCAAGTTCAACGAAAGCATCGTAATCTTCAGCTAACTCTTCAGCTAATTCTAAAGATATAGTTGAGTTTATAGTTAACATTTGTCCTTTTAAGAATAGTTTTTTGATAAGTTCAGAACTTCCAACACCTAATCTATCAGCGAAGTCACCTAGAGTGATTTCTCCTCTGATTTTTATGATTTTCATTCCATCTTCTTCTATAATTTCAGGTCCTTGTTCAGCTTTATTTACGATAAAATCAGCTCTTCTACCTTTTCTTTTTTTCTTAGATTTCCCTTCGTCATTTGAAGCGTCATTATTAGTTTTTGCTTTGTTTTTATTTTTGTTTTTATTTTTTTTAGCAGTAGTAGTCTCTTCTGTAAAATCTTCTGCGTCATTAAAATCCATAGTTTTCTTCATTGTTTCCTCCTCTATATAGGTATTACTAGAAACAACATCATCATTTTTTTTAGCAAAATGTGCCAGAACAATTTTTTCTTGTTCAGCAGTCAATCCACCTAGATGTGATTGCACATCAATTCCAATATTGTTTAAAATATCTAAAAACTCTTTGTTGCCATAACCGTATTTCTTAGCTAATTCGTGTACTCTTACTTTCATAAAATTAACACCTCCAAAATAGCCTAGTCTATCAATCCTCTTGCAACTTTTTTGTTTTTTATAGCAATAACATTAACTTCATCTTTATTAAAGATTTCGCCTAGTTGTGTTTTGTCTCCATAATGAGCATAAGGAATATTTAACTCCTTAGCTTTTGCAATTAATTTTTTATCGTTTTTCTCGCTGATATCTTCAGCAATTATAAGGAAATGAATATGTTGAATTTCTTCCATAACCATGTTGATACCAAAAGTTAAATGCTCAGAGTTTTTCATTGCCTTTAAAATGTTTAAGTAATCTTTAGATTGTTTTTTCAGAAGATTAACCATAAGTAATAAATCTTCTATTTTTAGGCTATATTTTTTATTTTTAGAAATTCTTTTTATACATTCGTGTGTTTTACAAACATAGATTGCTCTAGCTTGATGTTTTTGCTTTTCATCAAATGAATAGTTGTTTTCATTTATTTTAGCGATTCTAAAAAGATCGCTTTTCTCTCTTTTTTCTCTACAAACAACACATGTTCTTTCAGGCGTGTGATTATGCATTTTCTTCCTCGGCTAAAACTTCAGTATTAGTTGTATTTTCAGCGTTGTATGATTCAACAGTTTTAATATCAACTCTCATTCCAGTCAATTTAGCAGCAAGTCTAGCATTTTGTCCATTTTTACCAATAGCTAGTGACAGTTGAGAATTTTCAACTAGAACTCTAGCAGTAGCTCCCTCTTCAAGAACTTCAACGCTAATAACTTTAGCAGGGCTAAGAACAGCAGAAACGAACTCTTCAACATCTTCTTTCCAAACAACGATATCAATTTTTTCACCGTTTAGTTCATTAACTATGTTTCTGATTCTTAATCCTTTTTGTCCAATACAAGCTCCAACAGTATCGATGTTTTCATCTGCAGAGAAAACAGCAACTTTAGCTCTAGAACCAGCTTCTCTAGCAACAGATTTAATTTCGATAACTCCTTCAGCAATTTCTGGAATTTCTAATTCAAATAACTTCTTTAAAAGTCCTTCGTTTTTTCTAGAAATTACTATTTTAGGGAATTTGTTTGTTTTTTCAACTTCAGCAACGTAAACTTTTATTCTTTCTCCAACTCTGTAAACATCAGCAGGAGATTGTTCAGCAGTTGTAAGAATTGCTTCTGAACCATCAAATTCAATGAATATGTTTCTCTTTTCATCAATTCTTCTGATAACTCCAGTTATAATATCGTGCTCTTTTCCTTTGAATTTATCGAATATGTTTTGTCTTTCAGCTTCTCTAACTTTTTGAATAACAATTTGTTTTCCATTTTGTATAGCGTTTCTTCTGAATTCCTCACAATTAACCTCTAATTTAACAATGTCACCAACTTTAGCTCTTTTGTGACCAGCCTCAATAGCATCCTCAACAGATACTTCAAGAGCAGCATCGTATAAATCTTCAGCTGTTGCAACAGTTTTAATTTCGAAGACTTTAACCTCTCCAGTTGATCTGTTGATTTCAACTTCTACATTTTCTTCCTCACCATAATGCTTTTTATAAGCAGCAAGCATAGCTTGTTCTACAGCCTCAAGAAGACTTTCTTTGTTTATTCCTTTTTCTTTTTCAAGCTGCTCAAGAGCTTCTAAAAAGATTTTTCCATCTTTACTTTTCATAATGGTTTTTCCTCCTAACTATAACTAAATAATAATTAAATATCACTAAAATCAAAGACAATATTTGCTTTTTTTATCTCTTTGAAAGGTATTTCAAGAGTTTGTCCTTTTATATTTAAGAAAAGTGTTTCGTTCTTAAAATCTTCAATAATACCCTCAAAATTCTTGTTATCATTAAGTTTGTGCTTTAAGCTAACTTTAATTTTTTCACCGTTGAATCTTATGAAGTCTGCTTCTTTTTTTAATGGTCTTTCAACACCAGGAGAAGAAACTTCTAAGAAGAATTTATGTGGAATTAATGCATCGATAGTTTCGTCAATATCGTTGCTAAGAGAACCACAATCTTCAAGAGTTATATCTCCGTCAGTCTTCTCTATAAAAATACGAACATAAAGATATCCACCTTCTTGGATATATTCTAAGTCCACAAGTTCAACATTTCTTTTTTCAACAGCTGGAATAACTACTTTCTCTATTTTTATAAGAGTTTCTTCCATCTCTCTTTTATCAAGTTTTATCATAATTTCACCTCTTTCCAAATAAAAACTATAAAGAAAGAGTGGGATTTCCCCACTCTTTTCAGCTCTAGTATAAATTATCCATTTAGAGTATAGCATAAGTATAAAAAAAAATCAATGAAATAGTGTTATTCAAAGTCGTTTATATATAATAATGTAGAAAAAAAGTAAAAATGACTAGAAGTGATGAATAGTTATAATATATTGTATAAATAGTTGAAAAAGTAACAATATAAATTTATTATTTGTATTGTGTTTTTTTAAAACGTAGTGTATAAAATATATTATAAAAGTTTGTTTTTTATTAGGAAAAAGAAATAGTGAGGTGTTATTTTCAATGAAAAATGGAAAGAAAGTAGTAATAGGTGTAATCGGTTCGGACTGTCATGCAGTAGGAAATAAAATTATTCATCACGTGTTAGAAAGTAATGGATTTGAAGTAATCAATATTGGGGTATTATCACCACAAATTGACTTCATAAATGCAGCTGTAGAAACAGAGGCAGACGCAATAATAGTTTCATCGCTATATGGGCATGGTGAATTAGATTGTCAAGGAATGAGAGAAAAGTGTGAAGAAGCTGGATTAAAGGATATTTTACTTTATGTTGGAGGAAATATTGTTGTTGGAAAACAAGAATGGTCAGATGTAGAATCAAGATTTAAAGCTATGGGATTCAACAGAGTTTACAGACCAGGAACTCCAATAGAACTTACTACTGAAGACTTAAAATCAGATTTAGGAATTTAAGCTAATAAAAATAAAGAAAAGAGATGATTTCTATGAGATGTTATCTAACTATTGACTTTGGAAGTACTTATACAAAGTTAACAGCGATAGACTTAGTAGGAGAAAGAATTCTAGCAACTGCAAAAGATATAACAACAGTTGAAGATGATATAATGATTGGTTTTAATAATGCATATAAAAAACTTGTAACTGAGATAGAAAAAGAGATTCCTATATCAGAGATTGAGTTTATAGATAAGATTGCGTGTTCGTCTGCAGCAGGTGGTTTGAAAATGGTGGCAATTGGATTAGTCCCAGAACTTACGGCAGAGGCGGCTAAAAAAGCGGCCCTAGGAGCAGGAGCAAGAGTTATAAAAACATATTCATATGAACTTAATTCTCGTGAAATGGAAGAGATAAAAAATACATCTGTGGATATAATTTTATTAGCAGGTGGAACAGATGGTGGAAATAAAGAGTGCATAATTCACAATGCAAGGCTAATAGTAGAACATGAGGTAAATAAACCTGTTGTTGTAGCAGGAAATAAAGCGGTAGCAGATGAAATAGAAAATATTTTTTCAGAAGCCGGAGTTGATTACTATTTAGCAGATAATGTTATGCCAAAAATAAATAAATTAAATGTAGAACCTGCTCGTGAAGAAATTAGAAAAGTATTTATGAGTAAAATAATAGAAGCAAAAGGAATGAAGAAGGCTGAAGACTTTATAAGTGGGATATTGATGCCAACGCCAGCAGCAGTTTTGAAAGCTGCAGAGGTCTTGTCTGAGGGGACTGATGAAGAGGATGGAATTGGAGATTTGATAATAGTTGATATTGGAGGAGCAACCACTGATATACATTCTATTGGAAAGGGAGAACCATCTAAACCAGGAGTACTGCTGAAAGGTCTAGAAGATCCATTCGCCAAAAGAACTGTTGAAGGAGATTTGGGAATGAGATACTCTGCAATCTCTTTATTGGAAGCAGCAGGAAGTAGAAAATTAAGAAATTATTTAAATGATGTAGAGAAAAAATGGGATATAAAAGGAATGTGTAATTTTAGACATGATAATATCAGAATGGTTCCTCAAACGAGAGAGGACGTTTTGTTTGATGAAGCTATGGCAAAAGTTGCTACTGAGTTATCTATGACAAGGCATTGCGGGGTTTTAGAATGTATCTATACGCCGATGGGAACAATGTTTAATCAGAGTGGAAAAGATCTTTTAAATGCACCATATATAATAGGAACTGGGGGAGTAATTGTTCATAGTGAAAATCCAAAAGGAATTTTAGAGGCTGGTAGATTTAATCCGGCTGAACCAATATACTTAAAACCAGAAAATCCAAAATACATGGTTGATAAGACATATATTTTATCAGCTATGGGGTTATTAGCTCAAAAAGAGCCAGATTTAGCAGTGAAAATAATGAAAAAATATCTAATTGAAGTATAAGTTTTGAGGAGGAGTCTGATCGATGAATTTAAAATTTAAAAAATGGACTGAAGAAGAGTTCTTTAAAGTGAGAGAAGAAGTTTTAAAACAATGGCCAACAGGGGCAGATGTAGATTTAGAAGAAGCAGTAGCTTATCATAAAACATTACCTGAGCACAAAAATTTTGCTAAAAAATTAATAGATGCTAAATCTAAAAATATAACACTAGCTCAACCAAGAGCAGGAGTAGCTTTAGTAGAGCAACATATAGAGTTATTAAACTTCCTTGATACAGAGGGAGGAGCAGATTTACTGCCTTCAACTATAGATTCTTATACAAGACAGAATAAATATGAGAATTGTGAAAAAGGAATAGAGGAATCTAAAAAAGCAGGAAGATCATTACTTAATGGATTCCCAGGTGTAAACCATGGAGTTAAAGGTTGTAGAGAGGTTGTAGAAGCAGTAAATTTACCTCTACAATTAAGACATGGAACTCCAGATGCAAGATTATTATCAGAGATAATGTTAGCAGCAGGATACACTTCAAACGAGGGTGGAGGAATATCTTATAACATTCCTTACGCAAAATCAGTTACTCTTGAGCAAACAATAAGAGATTGGCAATATTGTGATAGATTAGTTGGATTATATGAAGAAAAAGGGGTATCTATCAATAGAGAACCGTTTGGACCATTAACAGGAACTTTAGTTCCGCCATCAATATCAAATGCAGTTCAGATAATCGAATGTTTATTAGCAGCTGAGCAAGGAGTTAAAAATATAACTTTAGGATATGGACAATGTGGAAACTTAGTTCAAGACGTTGCAGCAGTAAGATCTATGATGGAGCAAGCTGAAGAGTATTGTAAAGAGTTTGGATATGAAAATATGCAACTGACATCTGTATTCCACCAATGGATGGGTGGATTCCCAGAGGATGAAGCTAAGGCGTTTGGAGTAATTTCAAATGGTGCTTCAGCAGCAGCATTAGCAGGAGCAACAAAAGTTATTGTAAAAACACCTCACGAAGCTATTGGAGTTCCAACAAAAGAGGCAAATGCAATGGGTATCAGAGCAACAAAAATGGTGTTAAACTTATTAAGAGGTCAAAAGTTACCAAACTCTGAAGAGGTTCAATTCGAGAAAGATATGATTAAAAAAGAAGTGAAGCAAATTATAGATAAAGTGTTAGAGTTAGGAGAGGGAGATTTAGCAGTAGGAACTGTAAAAGCTTTCGAGCAAGGAGTATTAGATATTCCGTTTGCACCATCTAAGTATAATGCAGGAAAAATGTTACCTGCAAGAGATAACAATGGAATGATCAGATACCTAAATGCAGGAAACTTACCACTATCAGAAGAAATAAAAGCTTTCCATACTGCAAAATTACAAGAGAGAGCAGAATTTGAAGGAAGAGAGATCAGTTTCCAAATGACAGTAGATGATATATTTGCTGTTGGAAAAGGAACTTTAATTGGAAGACCAGCAGGAAAATAGTTAGAATAAATAGAAGTTAAAAAGTTTGATTTATTATATAAGGTTAGGGGAAGAGATTCCCCTCGTAAAAATCAGGAGGAATTAAAATGAGAATAGTTGATGTAGTATGTTCAGCAGGAAAAACAGGATTCTATTTCGATGATCAAAGAGCTATAAAAAAGGGAGCAGGACATGATGGATTTGCTTATGTAGGAGAACCAATGACAGAAGGTTTTTCTTCAATAAGACAAGCTGGAGAGTCAATATCTGTTCAACTTATTTTAGAAGATGGTCAAGTTGCATTTGGAGATTGTGCAGCAGTACAATATTCAGGAGCGGGAGGAAGAGACCCATTATTCTTAGCTAAAGATTTTATTCCTGTAATAGAGAAAGAGATTGCTCCAAAATTAATAGGAAAAGAGTTAGAAAACTTTAAATGTTTAGCAGAAGAGTTTGATGGAATGTTGTTAGATGGAAAAAGATTACATACTGCAATCAGATATGGAATTACTCAAGCTTTACTAGATGCAGTAGCAAAAGCTAGAAGAGTTACTATGGCTGAAGTTATTCAAAAAGATTACAATACAGGTTTAGAGATTTCTAAGAGACCTATATTTACTCAATCAGGAGATAACAGATATGAAAATGCAGACAAAATGATTATAAAATCTGCTGATGTTTTACCTCATGCTTTAATAAATCATGTTGAAACAAAGTTAGGAAATAAAGGGGAGCTATTACTTGAGTATGTTGGATGGTTAAGAGATAGAATTATCCACTTAAGAGATACAGAAGATTACGCACCTATTTTACATATAGATGTATACGGAACAATTGGAGCGGCATTTGATTGTGATACTATAAAAATGGCAGATTATTTACAAACTTTAGTGGATGCAGCAAAACCATTTAAATTAAGAATCGAAGGTCCTATGGATGTAGAGGATAGAGATAAGCAAATTGAAGCTTTAGCAGCATTAACAGCTGAAGTGGATAAGAGAGATATGGGAATAGAGTTAGTTGCTGATGAATGGTGTAATACTTACGAGGATATCGTAGCTTTCGCAGATGCAAAAGCAGGTCACGTAGTTCAAATAAAAACTCCAGATTTAGGAGGAGTAAATAACATAGCAGAAGCAATTCTTTATTGTAATAAAGTTGGAATCGGGTCATATTCGGGTGGAACATGTAACGAGACTAACAGATCAGCTGAAGTTACTACAAATATAGCTATGGCTTGTGGAGCTCTTCAAGTATTAGCAAAACCAGGAATGGGTGTTGACGAAGGATTTATGATTGTGTTCAACGAAATGAGTAGAGTAGAAGCTTTAGTAAACAGAAGAAAGTAATAGACTTTTGATTCTGGAAAAGGTGGGGGTATCCTACCTTTTCCTTTAATTTTATAGAATAGTATAAGAGGTGAAAAAATGACAATAAATAAACCAGCGAAATGTGGAACATTAGAATCTAATGATATATTTATTATGCTAACTCCTTATGAAAATGGAGTTGTTATTGAATTAGAAAGTGTTGTAGAAAAGCAATTTGGAAATCATATCAGAATGGTTATAGAAGAAAAAATAAAAGAGATGGGAATTACATCTATATTAGTTAAAGCTCAAGATAAAGGGGCTCTTGATTATACAATAAGAGCAAGAGTAGAGGGAGCTATAAAAAGAGGTTATTAAAATTTCCTTTAAGGTGAGGTGTTAGTGTGAAATTAAGAAGAACGATGTTATTTATGCCAGGAAATAATCCAGGGATGCTTCAAACAGCAGATACATTTGGAGCAGATTCGGTTATATTTGATTTAGAAGATGCGGTGGCTTTGACTGAAAAGGATGCAGCGAGAATATTGGTAACAGAAGCTATGAAAACAATGAATTATGGAGATACAGAGGTTGTAATAAGAATAAATCCATTATCATCTCCGTTTGCAATGGAGGACATTGATAAAATGGCGAGATTAAAGCCGGATGCCATTCTTTTACCAAAAGCAACTCCCGAGGATATTGCTATATTAGAAAAAGAGTTGGAGAGAGTTGAGAAAGAGGAAGGGTTTGAGACCGGTGAGATAAAGGTTCATGCTTTAGTAGAAACAGCTTATGGAGTGGAGACAGTTTATGAAACTTTAAAAACATCTAAAAGAATAGAAGCTGTACTGTTAGGAGGAGAAGATTTAGCAGCGGACTTAGCAGTGAAAAGAACTAAAGATTCAGATGAGTTATTCTATGCTAGAACAAAAATTGTAAATGCTTGTAAAGCTTTAAAAATAGATGCTGTAGACACACCTTTTACAGATACAAACGACTATGAAGGATTAGAAGCTGATTCTAGAAAGGCTAAGATGCTAGGATTTACAGGGAAGTTAGCTATAAATCCAAGACAGATTGATACAATTCATAATGTATATTCTCCAACAAAACAAGAGATAAATCACGCATTAAGAGTAATGGCAGCAAAAGAGGATGCAGAAAAAGAGGGGTTAGGAGTATTCTCTCTAGATGGGAAAATGGTTGACCTTCCAATTATAAACAGAGCTATTCAGACTTTAGAGATTGCTGAAATGATTGGTTTAATAGATTAATTTTAAAGGTGAGGTGTTCTAATGAAAAATATTTTAGGAAGAGATATTCCTGAATTTATAGATGGATATGGAGAGGTAAAGCAATATGAGGGATACCTTTCAAAAAAAGATGGAGCAATAAAAAAGAATTTTAAGTTTAAAACTGTAACTAGAGAAGACTCTAAGTTACATAGAGATTTAAATGAATTAATGGATAAGTTACCATTAAAAGATGGTATGGTTGTATCTTTTCATCACCATTTGAGAAATGGAGACTATATTTTAAACATGGTTATGGAGGAGATTGCAAGAAGGGGCTATAAAGATATTACGATTGCAGCAAGTTCAATTTTTCCATGTCATAAAGGGTTAGTAAAGATGATGGAGGATAAAGTTGTAACAGGAATATATGCAGCTTATATCTCAGGACCAGTAGCAGAGGCTATATCTAACGGAAAGCTTTCTAAACCCGCAATCATGCATACTCATGGTGGAAGGGCGAGAATATTTGAATCAGGAGAGAGAAATATTGATATCGCATTTATGGCAGCTCCAACAAGTGATGAATATGGTAATATAAACGGTGTAGATGGGAAGTCAGCTTGTGGAGCTTTAGGCTATGCTCACACAGATGCAGAGCTAGCGGATATCGTTGTAGCGATAACAGATAATTTAGTAGAGTTTCCAAATTCAACAATAGAGATAAATCAAACATATGTCGATTATGTTTTAGTTGTAGACGCTATCGGAGATCCAAATGGAATTGTATCAGGAACAACTCAAATTACTAAAAATCCGATTGGATTAAAAGTAGCTGATTTAACGGCAAGATTTATAGAAGAGTCAGGATACTTAAAAAATGGAATGAGTTTCCAAACAGGAGCAGGAGGAATATCTTTAGCTGTAGCAGCTCAACTTAAAAATATAATGAAGCAAAAAGAGATTTGTGGAAGTTTTGCTTCAGGTGGAATAACAGGATATATAGTTGATATGTATAAAGAGGGATTGTTTAAAGCTTTATTTGATGTACAATGTTTTGATTTAGATGCCATAAAGTCAGCTAAAGAAAATTCAGCGCATATAACAATGTCAGCTTCTATGTATGCTAATGCAAACAATAAAGGAGCTGTAGTAAATAAGCTTGATGTTGTTATTTTAGGAGCAACAGAGATTGATACAAACTTTAATGTGAACGTGACGACAGGATCTAACGGAGTTATAATGGGAGGATCAGGAGGACATTCAGATACAGCAGCAGGATCAAAGCTTTGTATAATAGTATCTCAACTTGTAAACTCTAGACTATCTGTTGTAAAAGATAGAGTTACGACATTGACAACTCCAGGAGAAACAGTAGATATACTTGTTACTGAAAGAGGGATTGCAATAAATCCATTAAGAAAAGACTTGATTGAAATATTTAAGGATTCTAAGCTTCCTATAAAATCGATTGAGGAGTTAAGAGAGATTGCAAAAGCTATGACAGGACAAGAAAATGATATTGAGTTTGAAGAAGAAATTGTAGCAGTTGTAGAGTATAGAGATGGAACTGTTATTGATACAATAAAAAAAATAAAAAATTAAAACTTTTTTATAAAAAACTCGGTCTAAAAGTTATAATAGAGAATAAAAGTGTAAATAAAGTAATATCCCCCCGTTTTAAAAGAACCTCATTTGAGGTTCTTTTAATTTTTTGGAGAATAAATATAAAGGAAAAAAATGGTAAAATAGGAAATAATACTTCAGGAGGATGATGCAATGATACAAAATATAAAAAACTATGTAAGTGAGTTACAGTTAACACATTTTTATAGTCAAATGAAGGGGGCGTTTGAGAATTATAAACGTTCGAATTCAAATCTTTGGGCAAATACACTTTGTTATTTTACAACTCTATCTTTTATTCCAATATTAGCGATAGCTTTTAGTATTGGTCGATGGTTTGGTATAGATAATTATTATTTAAGGCAATTAACAGAAAGTTCTCCGTTGAATGAAGAAACTATCAAATTAATTTTAGATATAGCTCAAAATTTATTACAAAATACTCGGAGCGGAGTGATAGCAGGAGTTGGATTTATATCCTTGGGATGGGTTATTGTTTCGATGTTCTCTGTAATCGAAAAAGCTTTAAATAGTATTTGGGATATAAAAAGAACTAGAAATTTTTTTAGAAAAGTAAGTGACTATTTACTTGTGTTTTTTCTGTTGCCTATAAGTGTTATAGGTGCAAATGTTTTAAATAATATAAAAGTAGAATTTTTATATGTAGAGCATATATTGAATTTAGTGGCTCCATATTTAGCGTTATGGATATTTTTTATATTTTTTTATATGGTTTTACCAAATACAAAAGTAGCTTTAGTTCCAACTATTTGGAGTAGCTTTATAGTTTCGTTTTTACTTAATCAAAGCAATATGCTTTTAGTAAAATTACAAATAATAATAGCAACATATAATAAGATTTATGGAAGTTTTTCAGTATTGTTATTATCATTAATTTGGCTCAAAGTTGTTTGGTTTTTAATATTAATTGGAGCACATTTTTCATACGTTTTACAAAATAGAGAGAATTTGGGAAAAATAGAGGATATAAAAAAAATTAATTTCAAGTCTAAGTATTTAGTTACAAAAAAAGTATTGTTATTTTTAGTTAAAAATTATTTAGATAATGAGAAACCAGTTTCGGCTCTGCAAATTTCGCAAGAGTTGAAAATTCCGATGGAGTTAAGTAGAAATGTTTTAGAAGAGTTAAAAAAGTTAGAATATATCTCTGTAATAGAAAGTGATACCAACGATGAAAAAAGATGTAAGCTTACAATGAGTGTAGAGATTATAACGTTTAAAAAACTATATGAAGATTTAGAAACTGTAGGAGAGAATTTAGAAATTGAGGTTGTAAATTTTGATGAAAATATCAAACTAATAGACTATTTTAAAAATATTTGATTGACAAAGTTTTTAAAATATAATATATTTTATCTACATAACGTATGTAGGAGGATTTTCATGAGAGATAAAATACAAGAAATACTTACAAATGATGTAAAAGCATCTTTAAGTAAAGTGGCGAAAGAGTTAGAGATGCCGCTAATAGAAGTTTTAAGACAAGCACCAACAGTAAAAAAATATGATGTAGCTAAAATAGATGATCTATTTGCAGTTTTAAGAAGTTGGGAAAAAGTATTTTTAATAGTTATAACACCAGCATTTGTAATTGAGATTCAAGATAAATTTGCCGAAGGATTCTATGGACATGGATATTTCAATTTCCATGATAAAAACTCTTCTATTGGAGGACACTTAAGCGTTGACAAAATAAAAGAGATTTTCTTAGTAAAAGATGTTATGTTCGGAAGAGAAAGCTATTCAATTAGATTCTATGGAGAGGATGAAAAAGAGATTTTTGCAATCTACGTTCCAAGAGATGAAAAGAAGGAATTAATTCAAGAGTGTGTAGATAGTTTTAAAAGTTTATAAGAATGAAAAAAGGAAGAGAAATTTAAATCTCTTCCTTTTATTTTTATATAGTTATTTTATTGAATTCATTATAGAAAGTCCAAATTCTTTTGCTTTGTTTAAATCAGATTCATCTGGATGAGATTTAGCAGCTTCCCATCTCTTTGTTCTTTCTTCACTTGCGGCCATTCTATGATCTGAAGGTAGTGTTGAGAACCAAGCAATTAACTTAGGATCAATTGCACCTTGACAGAAGTAACCTCCAAGAACATTGTTGTTATTATCTTTTAAAAGTGTTTCGATATTAGTTACGCAATCTTTTGCGTGGTCTGAGTCAGGGTAAGCTCCTAAAGTAAAGAAATAAGCGACATTTTTATCGAAGATTTGTTTAGATAAAGTTAAAGCTGTTTGATCAAAAGTAGCTCTATCAATCCATCCTCCAACAAAGATTAAATCGTAGTCTAAATTAACAATTTCAGAAATTGGAAGAAGACTAGCTTCTGGAATATTTTCATGTATAGCTTTTGCTACTTTTTCAGTATTTCCAGTTTTTGATGAGTATGTAATAAGTATTTTCATAAAATTTAAATCCTCCTATTATTTTTGATTAAATTTGAATTCTTTATAAAAATAAAGTTTAATAGCTTTTCCGTTTAACATAACAGGAGTAAGTTTCCATCTTTTTAAAGTTTTTTCAACTTCGTTTTGGAATCCTAAGCTATCTTTATTGTTGTAGAATTTAACCTCTTCAATTTCACCATTTAATCCAACAAGGAATCTAACTTTAATAGAAACTTCCTTATTATAACTAATTCTTTTAGCGGCTAAAGGATAGTCGGGATCTGGTTGAGAGATAAATGAATATGTTAAACCTTGCACACCTTGATTTTTAGCAGCAAAAACACCTTGAGATAATTCAATTAAATCATCGCTATTATTGCTTGGTGCTTTAGATTGCTGAGATTCAGATTTTTTTGTTGTTTTTTTATCTTCTGTAATCTCTTTTTTAGGAATCTTTTTTTCGGGTATTTTTTTTGGTTTTTCAACTTTTTTTTCAGGTTCCTTTTTAATAACTTCGAGTTTTTTTTCTTCAACTTTAGGTTCAGGAATTGGTTCTGGTTTTGGAACTTCTTCAATAATCTCTTCCTGAATTTCTTCGATTTGAGTTTGCTCTTGAACTGGCTCAGAAGGTTGGAATGAGTTAAAGTTTACAGAAATAGAAGGGGTATTAAAATCGTTTCCTATATTATCGATTTCATAGTTTTTATTGATATTTAGAGAAAAACCAAAAATAAAGATAAATATATGTAAAGCAATAGAATAAATAACAAATTTCATAATTCCTCCAAAATACAAGTAATAATTTTGTAATAATTATATCAAAAAATATTTTAATTATCAAATTATTTATTAAAAAATACTTTGTGTGAAAAATATATTGACTATTTGGTACAAAGTTAATATAATAACTTTGAATATCAAATTATTAAAAATTAGGAGGGAAATAGATGATAGATATGATCAAAGCTGGAGGACCACTTATGGGAGTGATAATTTTCCTTTCGGTAGCAGGATTAACAGTAATATTAGAGAGAGGTTACTATTTCTTTAAGAACGAAAAAGATAACGGTGAATTATTGATAACACATTTAGAAAAATTTATAAAAAATAATGAAAAAGATAGAGCAATAAAAGCTTGTGATTCTTTTAAGAATACATCTGCAAAAGTTATGAAAACAATTTTAATAGAGTATAACGGTGGAAAAATGAACTGTTGCACTTATGATTACTTGGAAGAAAAGGCAAGAGAGTGTGCGCTAAGAGAGATGCCAAAATTAGAAAGACATATGTGGATATTAGCATTAGCAGCTAATGTTACACCACTGGCAGGACTGTTAGGAACAGTTACAGGAATGATTGGTGCGTTTACAGCGATGTCAAAGCATGGAGCAGGAGATCCAACAGTTTTAGCATTTGGAATATCTCAAGCACTTATTACAACAGCATCAGGTCTTATAGTTGCTATTCCAGCACTTATATTCTATAACTTCTATCAAAAGAAGATAGAAAAAGCTATGCTTGATATGGAAAAAAATGTAGTGGAGTTTATAAATATATTAAGAAAAATGTAGGAGAGTAGTAATGTTAAAATCAAAAGGATTTTTGAACTATCAAAGAAAGCAATTGACACCTGATTTAACACCTTTAATTGATGTTGTATTCTTGTTGCTAATATTTTTTATGGTTGCAACAACATTTGATGATATGAAAGGAATGAAAATAGATTTACCAAAATCTGAAGTTGCTGAAATAGTAGAAGCAACAGATAAGGTATCAGTTTTAGTGACGGTTGATGGTCAATTAAAATTAAAAATAGATAGAAGAAATGATAGTTCGATGATAGATATAACAAAAGATGAATTGTCAGAAAAAATTAAACAAACAATCGTAACGATGGAGAACAAAAGAGTTGCAATATTAGCTGATAGAGGAATAGATTATGGAGATGTTGTCGATATAATGTCAGATATAAAGTTAGCAGGAGCAGCAGCGATAGATATAGAGACTAAAGGGAAGTGATTAAACAATGCGTTTTGAAGTTAGACATAAAAGCCACCATAATTCATCAGGATTAATAGGAAAATATTATCCACAAAGGAGAATTACAGAGCAAGATTTCTTAAATAAATTATCAGAGGAGCCAAAGGATGTACCAAGAGCAATCTATGTACATACACCATACTGCGATAAAATCTGTTCGTTCTGTAACTTAAATAGAGAGCAACTTAGTGGAAGTTTAGATTCTTATGCTGATTACCTAGTTGAAGAGTTTGATAAATATGGACAATATAGATACTTTAAAGAAAAAGGTGTCGATGTAATATATTTTGGTGGAGGAACACCGACTGTTTATAAAAATGATCAGCTAGAAAGAATACTTCAAAGTGTAAATAGAAATATAATCTTTGCAGAGGGATATGAGTTTACATTAGAAACAACACTACACAACTTAAATCCAGAAAAAATAGAGTTAATGAACAAATATGGAGTAAATAGGTTATCTGTAGGAATTCAAAGTTTCTCAGACGAAGGAAGAAAATTCTACAATAGAACTTATACTAAAGCTGAAGTGAAAGATAGATTGTTAGATTTAAAATCAAAGTTTAACGGTGAAGTATGTATAGATATTATCTATAATCATCCAACTCAAACAGTAGAGGATGCAAGAGAAGATGCAAGAGTTATAAAAGAGTTAGATTTAGGAAGTTCGAGCTTCTACTCGTTAATGGTTCATGAAGGTTCAACACTATCTCATGATATAAAGGATGAGAAGGTAAAACTACAAGATGATTTAAAAAGAGAGAGAGAGTTACATGACGCTTTCGTAAAAGAGTTAACAACAGATAGCGATTACTATGTTTTAGAATTAACTAAGATAGCTAAAGCAGGAAGAGATAACTATAAATATATAAAAACAAGAACATTCGGAGGAGATACGTTCCCAATTGGTGTAGGTGCTGGTGGAAATGTTGATAATGTATCTGTATTTAGAATGAAAAAAGAGATGGGAATGTTTGTTGAGAAAAGTGAGTATCAACAAAGATTAGATAGGTTTAATGGATTATTCCAGTTCCCAACAGTTGAAAAAGATGTAGTGAATGAGATTTTAAACTTTACAGAGCAAAAAGTATTTGAAGAGGTAATGTCTGAATTAAAGGCTGATGGGTTTGTAACAGAAAATGAAACACATTACCATTTAACGAGTGACGGTCTATTTTGGGGTAACAATATATCTAGAGAGGTTTTAACTACTGTAGTTGAAAAAACTTTAGAGGTAACAAAAAAGTAAAGTTTAGAGAGGGATTAAAGAAATGAACAAAAAAATAGCAGTATTAAGTTTACTAGTAACAGCTTTAGGTTATTCGAATGATGAATTTTTCTATGAAGAAGCTAGTAAAGGTGTTAAATTAAACGAGAGTGTTATATCTACAACAGGGTTTGAAACAGCACAAAGAAATGTAACAAATACAGTTACAGTTATAACAGCAAAAGATATTGAAGAGAAAAATTACCAATCAGTATCAGATGCTTTAAGAGATGTTCCAAGTGTAAATATAATTGGAGATCCAAAAGATCCGATTATAGATATGAGAGGGCAAGGAACAAAGGCAGCAGAGAATGTACAAGTTTTAATTGATGGAATTTCAACAGGATCATTAGATTCAAGTCATGGAAGAATGCCTATAAATACAGTTCCAGTTGAAAATATAGAAAAGATAGAAGTGATTCCAGGTGGAGGAGCGATACTTTATGGAAGTGGAACTAGAGGAGGAGTAATTAATATAATTACTAAATCTGGTGCGGGATATAAAGGTGGATCTGTATCTAGTGAATTTACTAGTTTTGGAACTAAAAAAGGTGATGTATCATTCGGAACTACTGTAGGAGATTTCGGAGTAGGAATTAACTATACAAAAAATGATTACAAAGGTTTCAGAGATGGAGATGAATCAGATTCAGAATTCTTCGAAGGAAGTTTAAAGTATAAAATTGATGAAAATCAAAATATTACTTTAAAATATTCAAGATATGATGAAAATGCAACATCACCAGAAAGATTGACAAAAGAGCAGTTATCAGACCCAACACAGTCAGGGCTTACAAGTTCAAAAGATTTAGCGATGCTTGATGTGATTAAAGATGAATTTAACTTAAAATATGAAAATAAAATAAATGATAATTTAAAGTTAGACATACTATCGTTCTATCAAGAATCAGATATTGAAACTGTAGGAACTAAGGGAAGTGGAAGAATAGAACTAGAGGATAAAAAAGTTGGATTTAAACCGAAGCTTCAATTAAAGTATGGAGAAAATAATGAGATTGTATTCGGGTATGATTTTATATCTCAAGAGATGAATAGAGTTACAGGTTCGAGTACAAACTATAATCTAAGTGATTTTACTAAAATGACAAACAGTGGGTTTGTTTTAAATAGAAATAGATTTGGAAAGATTGAATTCACTCAAGGTTTCAGATATGAACGTGCTGATTATGATTTAAAAAGAAAAGATAATACTAGAAACCTAGATGAAAAAATAACAAAAGAAAATTATGCAGCAGAAGCGACAGTGAATTATCTGTATTCAGATACAGGAAATGTATATGCAAAGATAGAAAGAGGATTTAGATCACCTCTTCCACCAGAGATGGCAAATACGAAGGATTATTCATTAAGTAAGGCTGATTCAGAAACATATTTAACTTATGAGTTAGGTGCAAAAGACTATATTTTAGGAAGTTATGTAAATGGAGCAGTATACTATACAGAAACAGATAATGAGATAGCAAGAGTAGCTATTCCGGGGACATTCTATTTCGATTACTATAATATAGGAAAAACTAAAAGATATGGAGCTGAGTTATCAGCAGAGCAATACTTTGGAAAATTAACTGTTAGAGAAAGTTATGCTCTTATAAAAACAGAGATATTAGAATCAGCAAATTCTAAATTAGAAGGAAAAGAGATAAGCGATGTACCTACGAATAAGTTATCGTTAGGATTATCTTATGAGGTAACACCAAAGTTTACAGTTTTAACAGAGACTGTTTATACATCAGCTTATTACATAAATGATGAAAACACTGGAGGAAAACAAAACGAAAATATTGTTACAAATGTAACATTTAACTATAATCCAACAGAAACATTAAAATTATACACAGGGGTAAGAAACCTGTTTAATGAGAAATACTATAACTCTATAAAATCAGATGGAAAATATTTTGATCCAGCAGCAGAAAGAAGTTTCTATGCAGGATTTAAATATAACTTCTAAAAACAGGGAGAATTAATATGAAGAAACATGTGTCATTAATATTAATTCTGGGAATAATACTGACAGGAACACTTTCTATTGGTTTAGGAAGTGTTTCTGTGCCATTGGAGCAATTATTTTCAATGTCAACTGCCCCAGATTATATAAAAACAATAATTTATGAAATAAGATTACCAAGAATAATTATGGCGCTATTAATAGGGATGATGCTATCATCAAGTGGTGTTGTGGTTCAAGCTGTGTTTCAAAATCCTTTAGCGGATCCTTATATAATAGGGATAGCAGCAAGTGCGACATTTGGAGCAGTAATAGCTTATGTATTCCAATTACCAGATATATTTTACGGAGTGCTAGCATTCTTATCTTGTTTAATAAGTACTTTTGTAATATTCAAGCTTTCAAATAGAAATGGAAAAGTTGATATAACAACACTATTGATAGTAGGGATAGCTGTCTCGTCATTTATAGGTGCGTTTACATCGTTTGCTATGTATCTTATAGGTGAGGAATCATTTAAAATTACTATGTGGTTAATGGGGTATTTAGGAGGAGCAACGTGGACAAAGGTAGCACTTTTATTTGTACCATTAGTATTTTCTCTAATCTTCTTCTATCTACAAAGAAATCAGTTGGATGCTCTGCTATCAGGAGATGAAGAAGCAAACTCTTTAGGAGTTGATGTTCATGCATTAAAAGCAAAGGTTTTAACTGTTTCTGCTTTAGTAGTAGCTTTTTCAGTAGCTTTTTCAGGAATGATAGGATTTGTAGGTTTAATTATACCTCATTCAATAAGAATGTTGGTGGGACCTTCAAACTCAAAACTAATTCCAAATTCAGCTTTAGCAGGAGGATTCTTCTTACTAATTTGTGATACTATTGGAAGACTTTTATTAGCACCAGTTGAGATTCCTATAGGTGTGGTTACAGCCTTCTTTGGAGCGCCATTCTTTTTATATCTAGCATTTAAATCTAAAGGAGGAAGATAAGATGGGTATTAAAGTTGAAAATCTATCTTTTTCTTATGGAGATAGAGCTATTTTAAAGAATTTAAAAGTTCAAATAAAAAAAGGAAAGATGACAGGAATATTAGGGCCGAATGGATGTGGAAAGTCAACTTTTTTAAAAAATATACTTGGTTATTTAACTCCAAATAGTGGGGAGATTATTTTCAATGGAAAAGATACAGCTGGGTTATCTAAAAAAGATAAAGCTAAACTTGTATCGTTAGTTCCACAAAAATCAAATTTAATGACAAATATGTCTGTGAAAGATTTCGTTTTAATGGGGAGATTACCTCATTTAAAATCGAGTTGGGCAGGATATACATTTGATGATAAAAAAAAGGTAGAGGATAATCTAAATTTTTTAGGATTATATAAATTTAGTGAAAGAGTAGCGGTAAGTTTATCTGGAGGAGAGTTCCAAAGGGTATTGTTAGCAAGAGCATTAACTCAAGAACCAGAGATACTACTTTTAGATGAACCAACTTCGGCACTTGATTTAAATCACGCTGTAGAGTTACTAAATAAAGTTAAGAGTTTATCTTTAGAAAAATCACTGACAAGTGTCGCAGTTCTTCATGATCTTAATTTAGCGGCAATGTTTTGTGATGAATTAATAATGATGAAAGATGGAGAGATTAAGTTCCAAGGGACACCATTAGAAGTTTTAACAGAGGAAAATTTAAGAGCAGTTTATAATCTGAAATCAAAGGTTATAAAAGATGAAAATGGGATACCATATATTATTCCATTAGTATAGGGAGAGATTATGAAAAAATTAGCAATTTTAGCATTCACAGTTTTGATGAGTAATTTTGCCTTTGCTTTAAAGTTAGAGAATGGATTTATTGTAGATTCTAGAGGTAACAAAGTAGAGGAAAAAGAATATAAGAAAGTTTTAATATTAGACCCCGCAGCGGTTGAATCATTTTATTTGATTGAAGGAGAGAAAAGTATTGTAGCTATAGCAGATACAGCAAAAAATCCTATATGGCCACAAGAGAAAACAAAAGACCTCCCAAAAGCAGGAACTATAATGAAGCCATCGATAGAGCAGGTTCTAAGTTTTACTCCAGACCTTGTAATATTAAATACAATGTCTGAAGCATTTGGAGAGAGCTTAAAAGCTAGAAAATTAAATTTTATAATAAATGAAGCGAACTCTTTTGATCAAATTTTAGAAAATTTAGAGGTGTATGGGGTAATAACTGGTCAAAGAGAAAAATCAGAAAAGTTAGTACAGGATTATAAATCTAAGTTAGGTGAGATAAAACAAAAGATAGAGGAAAAACCATTGAATATTAAGGGAGCGTTTTTATTCTCGACATCTCCAATGATGGTGTTTACTCCGAACTCTTTACCAGGACAGATATTTGATACCTTAGGTATTGAGAATATAGCAAAAGGGTTGCCAGGAGGAAGACCAATACTTTCACCAGAATATTTATTAGCTCAAAATCCAGATCTATTAGTTGGATCAATGGCGATAAAAAATAAAAATGATATTTTAAATAGCAACCCAGTTGTAAAACAAACTAAAGCAGGGCAAAAAGGTAATATGATGATAATTGATTCAGATAAAATACTGAGAGGAACTCCGAGAGTTATAGATGCTCTAGAAGAGTTGTATCAGGAGTTATCGAATGTTAAATAGTATTTTTAAATACTATCTAAAAGAAAGAAAACTGCTAACTTATTTTTTAGTTAGCAGTTTTTTTGTAACTGGTTTGGACTTATATGGCCCGATAGTAGTTCAAAACCTGATAGATACATCAATACCGAATAAAAATGTTAAAGAGTTCTTTATGTTCTCAGCAGCCCTTTTAGGAATATATGTGTTTAGGTTATTGTTGTCTGTTTATTCTAGTTCGAGAGGACAGTTGATGGGAAATAGAATAAAGTTTCTGATGAGAGAGGATTTGTTCAAGAAAATTTTAAGTCAACCAGATACATATTTTATGAAAAATCAAAGTGGAGATATAATATCAAGAGTGACAAGTGATTTAGAAAATGTTTCAGCTCTTTTATACAGAGGTTTAGAAGATTTTCTATTTTCTATACTATCGATAATTGGTGCAGTTGTTCTTATGGCTAATTTCAATTTAAAATTGACCCTATTAACGATGATACCTCTGCCTTTAGCTGTTTATTTTACAATTTATCAAAATAAAAAGTTAAAGATAGGTTATGGTTTAGTAAGAGAGAGATTTTCAGGTCTTACTTCAAAAATTCACGACTCTTTAAAAACTGTATTTTTTATAAAGGATAATGTTTTAGAAGATGATATATTAGAAAAGTTTTCAGAAAAAAATAAAGAGCTTTTAGATGTAGAGAAAACAAATATATTTAATACATCTGCTCTTATGTCAGGAGTTAATTTTTACAATCAACTTACACAACTGATAGTGATATTTATAGGTGGGTATATGCATATAAATGATGAAATAAGTCTAGGAGTTATCGTAGGGTTCATATTACTGACAAATAGATTTAGGATATATCTACTAAGATTGATGGGATTGATAGATGTTTTCCAAAGAGGAGCAACAGGAATTGGAAGATTTTTAGATATTATGAATATTCCAGATGAAAAGAATGGAGATATTCAAATGACTGACGAGATAAAAAAAATAGAAGTTAAAGGTTTAAGCTTCTCTTTTGGCAATCAAGATGTAATAAAAGATTTGTCTTTAGTGATTGAAAAAGGTGAAAAAGTAGCCTTCGTAGGAGAGAGTGGAGTTGGAAAAACAACGATTTTCTCACTTTTAAAAAGAACATTTCTACCTGAAGAAAACAGGATATTAATAAATAATCACTGTATAACAGATTTAGAAAGAGAGAGTCTACTTAATAAAATAGCAGTAGTTGATCAAAGAGATAGTTTGATGAATGAAACAATTTTAGATAATATAAAAGTTGTGAAAAAGGACGCTACTGATCAGGAGATAATGAAAGCCTTAGAATTAGCTCAATTGAAGGAGTTTGTAGAGAATCTTGAGCACAAAGAAAAGACTAAGTTAGGTCAAGGTGGAGTTAATTTGAGTTCGGGGCAAAAGCAAAGATTAGCTATGGCAAGGCTCTTTTTAAAGAATCCAGAGATTATAATGTTAGATGAAGGAACATCAGCACTAGATAATATCCTAGAGAAAAAAATTATGGATAACATCTTAGAAAAGTTTGATGATAAAATAATAATCTCGATTGCTCATAGATTAAATACGATAAAAGAGTTTGATAAAATTGTTGTTTTGGGAAAAGAGGGTATCAAAGAGATGGGAGATTATAAAACCTTAATGGAAAAACAGGGAGAGTTCTTCAGAATGTATAAAGCCGGGAATTTATAATCATACAAAAAAAGTGTAATTAATTCTTGACAAAGTTTGTAAAAAAATATACTATATGAGTATATAATATTTTGAGATACAAACTTAAAGGAGATTGAATATTTATGATGAAAATGGCAATGGCAATGAATTTAAATAAAGATGAATTAAGAAAAGAGATAGATGAGTTTGAAGGAAGTTTTAAATCAGTAGTTTTAGGAACGGTTTCTAAAAATGGAGAGATTGATGTTACTTATGCTCCGTATGTAAAATATGAAGGTGCAGGATACATTTTTATCAGTGAAATAGGAGATCACTATGATAACTTAGTAGAGAACACTCAAAAGTTTGAGATTATGTTCTTACAAGATGAAAGTGAAGCGGCATCAGTGTTAGTAAGAAAGAGATTAAGATATAATGTTACAGCTGAATTCCAACCAAGAGATGAGAGATTTGAAACTATTTTAGATATTTTCGAAGAGAGAATGGGACATGGAGTTAAGGTAGTGCGTAAGATGGAAGATTTCCATTTAGTAAAATTAGATGTAATTGATGGAAGATTTGTTAAAGGTTTTGGTCAAGCGTTTAATTTAAAAGGTGATGATATCATTCATATGACTGGAGATAAAAAAACTCATAGATAAGAAAAGGATTATTGTGACTCTGTAAAGTTACAATAATCCTTTTTTTTAGAACTTATCAATATGAATTTTAGAAAAGTCCATATCGTTTTCATTTCGAGGTATTTTTTCTTCGTTTGGATATCCTAGTGAAATAATTGAAACTATTTTGAAATGAGATGGAATTGATAATAAATTTTTTATATAAATTTCAGAATCGATTCCATCACTAGTTTTTCTATCTTTTACATTTATCCAGCAACTACCTAATCCAAGTTGAAAAGCTTTTAGTTGAATTGTGAATGATGCAATAGAGGAGTCTTCGTTCCAAGTGTTTGATGTCTCAGGATTTCCGAGAACAACAATTGCTGCATTAGCTTCACTTAGCATAGCTGAACCAACTTTTTTGGAAAGAGATAATTTATTTAAAATATCTTTGTTTTGAGTTAGAATTAATTCAAATGGTTTTAAGTTTCTTCCAGAAGGTGAGGCTAAAGTGGTTTTTAAAATTTCATTTAATTTTTCTTTTTCAATATTTTGTGTAGTATATTTTCTAATGGTTCTTCTTGATAAAAAATCCATATATCCTCCTCGTATAATTTTATTTTCTATATTATCATATAAAATAAAAAAATAAAAAGGAAAAAAATAAAAAGATAGAATAATATCAAAGAATACAAATAAGGAGGTAACAGGATAAAATGGTAAAATCGATTAAGGGATCTAGAACTGAGCAAAATTTATTAAAAGCTTTTGCAGGAGAGTCACAAGCAAGACAAAGATATACGATGTTTGCTGAAAAAGCTAAGAGTGAAGGGTATGAGCAGATAGCTGCATTGTTTGAAGAAACAGCTTTAAATGAGCAATATCATGCTAGAAGATTTTTCTCATTTTTAGAGGGAGGACCTGTTGAGATAACAGCAACATATCCAGCTGGAATTGTTGGAACAACTATGGAAAATTTAGAAGAGGCTGCTGAAGGTGAATATGAGGAGTGGGCAGAGCTTTATCCAGGATTTGCTGAGGTAGCAATAGAAGAGGGATATCCACAGGTAGCAGCAGCGTTTAAAGCTATAGTTGAAGTAGAAAAATTACATGAAAAAAGATATCGTAAACTTCTTGACAATTTAGGTAGAGAGTTAGTGTTTAAAAAAGATGAAGATGTGAGATGGAAGTGTAGAAAGTGTGGGTATGTTCATGCAGGTAAAGAAGCTCCTAAGGTGTGCCCATCATGCTTAGAAAAACAGAAAGAGTTTGAAATGGAATGTGTAAACTATTAAGATTGATTTAGAGAGGATATAATCCTCTCTATTTTTTCATTTCAAATTAAATTAAAAATAGTGTAGAATAGTAAAAAAGAAAAATAGGGGGGGAGAACAATGATGGGGGAAAGTTTAGCACTTTTAGCAGCTTTTGGATGGGTAGGAAGTTCTATTTTTTTAGAGAAAGCAAGTAAAGAAGCGGGAAGTTTGGCAGTAAACTTAATAAGATTAGTTTTAGCTATGGTATTTTTAGGTATGATAACACAGATGAATAGAGGGATGTTACTACCTTTAGATGTTTCTAAAGAATCTTTAAAGTATCTATCTGTATCAGGATTATTTGGATTATTTTTAGGAGATTTCTTTTTATTTAAAGCTTATTTGAAAATAGGTCCTCGAATTACACTGCTTGTGATGACATTTAGTCCTATAGCGGTGTCAATATTAAGCTTTTTTATTTTAGAGGAGAAAATAGAGTTATTTAAAGTAATAGGGATGTTATTGACAATAAGTGGAATTGCAATAGTCATTTTAAAGAAGAAAAGTGACCAGACTTTTTCAAAAGTAGGGTTTATGTATGCTGTATTAGCTATGTTAGGAGAGAGTTTTGGAATAGTTTTTACTCGGATGGGGTCGATAGATTATGATTCTTTTGCAACAATACAGGTTAGAACAATTCCAGCTATATTAGCTTTTATTTTATATATAACATATCGTAAAGAGTGGATGGATATAAAAGATGGAATAGTGAATAAAAAAGCGATGTTATATATAGTGTTAGGGACAATTGTAGCAACGATGGGTGTGACGTCTTTAGTTGAAGCTATGAAACATGCACACGTTGGGATTGTGAGTACGCTAGCTGCAACAAGTCCAATATTAATAATTCCAATATCAATAGTTTGTTTTAAAGAAAAAATATCTCCTTCAGAAGTAGTCGGTGCAATAATTTCTTTTGTTGGAATAACAACATTTTTCATACTATAAAACTTGATTTTTTGTAATAAAAACAATATAATTATTTTTAATAAAATAAAAAAGGAAGGGATAGAAGATAGAAATACAGGTCTTGGTTGAAAATAAAAGCTCAAATAAAGAGTTAGCGAAGGAGCATGGCCTCTCTTTATATATAGAAACAAAAGGTTTGAAAATATTATTTGATGTTGGAGAGAGCAAAAAGTTTTGGAAAAATGCTGAAAAATTAGGTTTAAATTTAGAAGAGGTAGATTATTTGATTTTATCTCATGGTCATAAAGATCATGGAGGCGGACTTTCATATTTTTTAAAGAAAAATAAAAAAGCAAAGATTTATTGTAGTGAATATTATTTTGAAAAGCACTATAAGAAAATCTTTGGAGCGTATATAGATATAGGAATACCATACGAGTATCTGGATGTTGAAAGATTTAATTTTGTAGAGAATATTTTAGAAATTGAGAATTTAAAATTATTCCATTGTTTTAATAGAGAGAGCTATAATCCTCTGAACGAAAGTCTTTATATAAAAAGTGATAATGGTGAGTATATAAAAGATAATTTCAAACACGAATTAAACTTGATAGTTGAGGAGGAAAAAGTTAAAGCTTTATTTATTGGATGTGCTCATAAGGGAGTAAATAATATCTTAGATGAATGTGAAGCTTATGGTGATAAAGTAAATGTAATAGTAGGAGGTTTTCACCTTTCGAGCAGAACAAGTTTAAATAAAAATGAAAAATATATAGATGAAGTTATAGATTATCTGAATAAAAGTAAAGTTGAAAGTCTGTATCCTTGTCACTGTACTGGCGAGTATGGTATAAAGCGAATGATAGAGAAGACTGGGATTTATATATCTGATATTCAAGTAGGGAATAAAATAAATTTATAATTGAAATAGGGAGAGAGCGTTGAAGTATAAAAAATTAGATGAAAAATTTCCAGAGTTTATAGAAAGTTTAAATAAAATAGTAAAAATCCCCAGCTTCTTAAAAGAAGATAAAAGTGGTTATCCGTTTGGAGAAGATATACAAAATGTATTAGAGGAAACTTTGAAAATATGTGAGGAGTTAGGTTTTAAAACTTTTATTGATCCAGAAGGGTATTATGGTTATGCTGAAATTGGAGATGGAGAAAAATTAGTAGGTGTTTTAGGACACTTGGATGTAGTTCCACCAGGTGATTTGAAAAAATGGAAAAATCCGCCATTTGAACCAAAAATTGAAGATGGGAAATATTTTGGAAGAGGAGCTCAAGATGACAAGGGGCCTACATTAGCTGCTATATATGCTCTGAAAATTTTATTAGAAACTGGATTTGAATTAGATTACAGAGTAAGATTTATCTTTGGTACAGATGAAGAAAATCTATGGAGAGATATGCCTAAATATGTAGAAAAAGAGGAGATGCCTACAGTAGGGTTTACACCAGATTCTAAATTTCCATTGATATATGCAGAAAAGGGTTTGTTGCAATGTAAGCTTATCGCTGAAAATGAAAGTGGAATGATATTTAAAGGTGGAGATGCATTTAACTCGGTTCCTTCGACGATTACAGTTGAAAACTCAAAAGGTCTTATAGAGACATTAGAAAAATTGAATTACGAGTATTTAGAAAAAAATGGATGCGTTGAAATAATTGGAAAAAGTGTTCATGCTCAAGTAGCTGAAACAGGTGTAAATGCAATCAATAGATATATGCATGCTTTGAATGAAAGTGGACAAAATACAAAATCTGGTAAATTTATAGTGGAAAATATTATTGGTTATAATTTTGCAGAACCTATTTTTGGAGAGATTAAAGATGAACATTCAGGAGAGTTAAAATTTAATATTGGTAAAATCGAATTTACAGAGAAAGAAGAAATTTTATGTATTGATATGAGAATACCGGTGACGTATAGTGTAGAAAATATAATAGAAACAATAACTAAAAAGGCTTCTGATTATGGATTTAGATATCAGGCACATGATTATTTGAAATCAATATATACACCTCTAGATTCTAGTTTAGTAAAAACATTGATGTCAGCTTATCAAGAAGTGACAGGAGATTTAATTTCTAGACCGATAGCTGGAGGGGGAGCTACATATGCAAGAGCAATAAATAACTGTGTAGCATTTGGTGCAGTTTTACCAAATAGCCCAAAAACAGAGCATCAACCGAATGAGTATATCGTGTTAGAAGACATAAAATTAGCTATGAAAATATATATGAGAGCATTTGAAAAATTTAAAGAGTACATATAGAAATAAAAGAATTAACGAGGATAAAAAAACATCCTCGTTTTTATTTTGATTAAAAAAAAATGAATTCAAGGTCATATTTTAATCGTAAAAACAATTGACTTCAGAATACTAAAAAGGTATACTTTGATTGAATATATATCAAATAAAATGAATTTTAGGAGGCAATTATGAGTAAAATAGTAGTAGTAGGAGCAAATCACGCTGGAACAGCAGCAATTAACACAATCTTATCGAACTACCCAAATCAAGAGGTGGTAGTATTTGACAAAAACTCAAACATTAGCTTTTTAGGATGTGGAATGGCTTTATGGATAGGAAAGCAAATTTCAGGACCTGAAGGATTATTCTACTCTTCACAAGAAAAATTAGAATGTAATGGTGCTAAAGTTCATATGGAAACAGAGATAAAAAGAGTAGATTTTGATAATAAAGTTGTTTATGGAATGGATAAGAATGGAAATGAGATAGTAGAATCTTATGATAAATTAATATTATCAACAGGATCGTTACCAATAGATTTACCAATTCCTGGAAAAGATTTAGAAAATGTTCAATTCGTAAAACTATATCAACATGCTGAAGATGTAATAAAAAAATTAGAAAATAAAGAGTTAAAAAATATAGTAGTAGTTGGAGCAGGGTATATTGGTGTTGAATTAGCTGAAGCTTTCCAAAGATGTGGAAAGAATGTAGAGCTAGTTGATTTAAGTGACAGTTGCTTATCAGGTTACTATGATTCTGAATTCAGAGAGATGATGAAAGAAAATATGGTAAAAAATGGAGTTAATGTAAACTTTGGAGAGAAAGTATTAGAGATCAAAGGAAATGGAAAAGTTGAGGAAGTTGTAACAGACAAGAAAACTTACAAAGCTGATATGGTTATTTTAGCTGTTGGTTTTGTACCAAATAATATCTTAGGAAAAGAAAAGTTAGAGTTATTTAGAAATGGAGCTTACAGAGTAGATTTAACTCAAAAATCAAGTTTAGAAGATGTTTATGCAATTGGAGATTGTGCTACAGTTTATGACAACTCAATCGAAGATACAAACTACATAGCTTTAGCAACAAATGCGGTTCGTTCAGGTATCGTTGCAGCTCATAACGTGTGTGGAACTAAATTAGAAAGTATTGGAGTTCAAGGTTCGAATGGAATCTCAATATATGGGTTAAATATGGTTTCAACAGGATTAACTTTAGAGAAAGCAAAAGCTTTAGGATATGATGCAATTGCAACTGAGTTTGCAGATTTACAAAAACCTGGATTTATCGAACATGATAATGATACTGTATTCTTAAAAATAGTTTATGATAAAAATACAAGAAGAGTACTAGGAGCTCAAATGGCTTCAAGACAAGATATATCAATGGGAATTCATATGTTCTCACTTGCTATTCAAGAGAAAGTGACTATAGATAAAATTAAATTATTAGATATATTCTTCTTACCTCATTTTAATCAACCATATAACTATATAACAATGGCTGCATTAAGTGCAAAGTAATTATCAAGTTAGTTAGAAAAGTAACATAGAATTCTTGACATGTTCCTTTATATATTAGATAATATAAGAAGTATCAAAATAGGAGGAACAAAATGAGAAACAAGAAAACAATAGCTATGTTACTACTGACGACATCTCTTTTAGGGGCTTGTAGTACTGCAGATAAAAAAACTAGTGGAACTGTAAAAGGTGCAGCAGCAGGAGCACTGATAGGTCAATTAGTAGGAAAAGATACAAAGGGAACGCTTATAGGTGCTGGAATAGGTGCTTTAGCAGGACTTGGTTGGGGAGCTTACAAAGATGCTCAATACAAAGAGTTTATAAATGCTCTAAATAGTACAAATATAACAGTAACAAATAATAAAGACAATATAAATTTAAGATTACCTGGTGAATCTTCATTTAAAAGTGGAAGTTCTGTCTTAAACGGAGGATTCTATGCACCGTTAAATTCTATTGCGGATATCATGAATAGATATCCTGATACAAAAATCCAAATTTCTGGATATACAGACAATACGGGAAATCCAAATTCTAATTTAAATCTTTCATTACAAAGAGCACAAAGTGTAGCAAATTATTTAGCAACACAGGGAGTATCACCGAGTAGAATTTCAAGTGTTGGTTATGGGGATAGAAATCCAGTAGCTTCAAATGCGACAGTTGATGGAAAGGCGTTAAATAGAAGAGTAGAAATTAATATATATCAAAAATAAAAAAGGCTTTAAAGCCTTTTTTTATTTTGAAAGATAGATATACAAGTTGTTGTAAATTAATTTATAAACTTATTTAGAGGAGAGAGAAGTGGAAAAGATAAGAATATTATTAGACGGTTATTTGAAAGCGCCTAAATTAATAAAAGAATTAGGGTTAAGATGGGGATATTTGGTTGGAGGATTTGTAGGCGTATTATTACTTTTATTTTTTTATTGGATTTCTGGATATATAGGGGATTGGATATTCAAAGAAGTAAGTAATGTTTTTGATTTTCAAGAATATTCTAGAATAGTAAGATGGTTGTTTATCTTTTTAATAAGAACGATTATGATTTCAGTAGAGTATTTCTTTTTTAAAACGATTTTATTGGCAATATTAGCACCTTTTTTTAGTTATATATCCGAAAAGATTGAATGCTACGAAGAGGGAGTTGTGTATAAATTCACGGTCAAAGAAAATTTGTTTTTTATATTAAGGGGAATAAAAATTGCGGGTAAAAGTTTTTTTAAAGAATTTTTTTTTACGAGTATAGTTATTTTATTGGGATTTATTCCTGTTATAAATATAATCGTACCGATTTTAATTTATATTATTCAAAGTTACTTTATATCGTATAATTTTGTTGATTATACACTTGAAAGACACAAGATGTCAGCAGAGGAAAGTTCAGATTTTATATGGCAAAATAAGATCGTATTTACAATTGGAGGTGGAATATTTACTTTGATATATTTTATTCCTATCATAGGGATAATCGTGGCTCCATTGATAAGCATAACTGCATTCACAACAACAACATTGAAACTTTTAAAAACAAAAAAAGGTATTTAAGTATATAAAAATACAATTTAAGTTTATAAATAGTCGTTTTATTCCAAAAAAAATACATTTTGATAAAAAACAATTATAATATATTAGAAAAAATATCAGAGTGTGGAGGTTTAAGATGATTAGTTTTATAGGATCGTTGATAGCGTTAATTTTAGGTTATGCAATCTATGGAAAGTATGTAGAGAAAGTATTTGGTATTAGTGATAAGGAAACTCCTGCAGTTCGTCTAGCAGACGGAGTTGATTATGTTGAATTAGATTGGAAAAAAGCATTTTTAATTCAGTTTTTAAATATAGCTGGATTAGGACCTATCTTTGGAGCAGTAGCGGGAGCGCTTTGGGGACCAGCAGCTTTTCTATGGATTGTATTTGGATGTATTTTTGCGGGAGCAACACATGATTATTTATCAGGAATGCTTTCGGTGAGACACGATGGAGCAACTATAGCGGAAATTGTAGGGCATTACTTGGGTGACAATGCAAAAAAACTTATGAGAGTATTTTCAGTTGTATTATTAGTACTTGTTGGAGTTGTATTTGTAAATGGACCAGCCGGAATATTAGCAAGCATGACAAGTATAGGAACTTTAACATGGGTAGCAATAATAATTGCATATTATATGCTTGCCACAGTTTTACCTGTTGATAAATTAATAGGAAAAATATATCCAATATTTGGAGCTTCATTGATTATTATGGGAATAGGTATTGGTGGAGGACTAATCTTCCAAGGATATAATATACCAGAGATTTCATTAGTAAACTTACATCCTAAAGGAACATCAATCTATCCATATCTATTTATAACAATAGCGTGTGGAGCGATTTCTGGATTCCATGCAACACAATCACCTCTTATGGCTAGATGTATGAAGAGTGAAAAAGAGGGAAGAAGAGTATTTTATGGATCAATGATAGCAGAGGGTGTTATTGCACTTGTTTGGGCAGCGGCAGCAATGTCATTCTTTGGTGGAACTGAAGGACTTATGAATGCAGGACCAGCAGGAGTTGTAGTAAATACAATATCAAATAGTATATTAGGAAAAGTTGGGGGAGCTTTAGCATTATTAGGAGTTGTAGCTTGTCCAATAACATCAGGAGATACAGCATTTAGAAGTGCAAGATTAGCAATAGCAGATGCAATTGACTACAAGCAAGGACCAATAAAAAATAGATTTATGATAGCAATACCACTATTTGCAGTAGGAATTGGTTTATGTTTTATAGATTTCGCAATTATTTGGAGATATTTTGCATGGTCAAACCAAACTTTAGCAACGATAGCATTATGGGCTGGAGCAGTATATTTAGCTAAAGGAGAAAAAAATCATTGGATAGCAACTATACCGGCGACATTTATGACTGCGGTAGTTACAACATACATACTGATAGCACCAGAAGGATTTAGATTATCAGAAACTATAGGTTATGTAGTTGGAATAGCGGGGGCAGTAGTGGCATTAGGATTATTCTTAAAAAAAATAAAAAAGTAATAAATAAAAAATCTCTCTAATTTAGGAGAGATTTTTTATTTTATAGTTAAAATTTCTTTGAGTTCTTTGACTTTATTTCTACTTACAGGAATTTTGAAATTAGAATTTGAAACTTTTAAAATATAAGTGCCATTAAACCAAGGTTCTACTTCGATAATTTTATCGATATTTACAATATATGAACGATGGCATCTAAAAAATAATTCTTCAGAAAGAATATTTTCTAATTGAGAAATTTTTAATTTTGATGTATACATTATTTCTTTCATAAAAATATTTGTTTCTTTTTCATCTGCTTCAATGTATAAAATATTATCAGTTGAAACTACTAACATTTTTGAATCGGAATTAACAGTTATTTTTTTTATATTATAGTCTTTAGGAGGGGAATCAATTTTTTTAATTTTTTCTACAATATTTTCAAGAAGAGTTATTATCCGATCTTCTGAATATGGTTTTAAAATATAATCAAAAGCTTTTATTTCAAAAGCTTCTACAGCAAAATCCTTATAGGCAGAAATAAAGACTAATTTTATATTTTTATTGACTCGATGGATTATCTTTCCCAGAGTCATACCGTCTAATTCAGGCATATTTATATCTAGAAATACGACATCTACTTCATTTGCCTCAATATATTTCAAAGCATCTATTGGATTTTCAAATTCTTTTTCAATTTGAAAATTGGTATTACTGTTAATAAAGAATTTTAATTCCTCTCTAGCGGGAAATTCATCTTCAACAATTACACATTTAATCATTGTTCCTCCTGGTCAATATAGAATGAAATTTTTGTTCCGTTACTTAGACGTTCTATATTTAATCCTTTACCATAGATAAGTTTTAAACGATTATGAACATTTTTTAAACCTATATTTTTTTCAATTTTATTATTTATATTTTTGATTATTTCTGGATCAATTCCAATACCGTCATCCTCTACAGAGATTAAACATTTTAAATACATTTTTTTTATAGTAATTTTAACTTTTCCAGAACCATTTCTTTTTAATAATCCGTGTTTTATACTGTTTTCAACAAGTGGCTGAATGGTTAAACTAGGTATTTTTAAGTTATCTAAATTTTGATCAAAGTTATAAATTACTTCAATTCTATCTTGAAATCTTGCTTTTTCTATATTTATATAAGCTTTAACTTGTTCTAACTCTTTTTCTAAAGGAACAAGTCTATCTGTATTTTCTAAATTGTATCTAAGATAAGTGGATAAATCAATAATAATCTCTCTTGCTTTACTGGGATTAAATCTAACAAATGAAGCTGTTGTATTGAGAGCATTAAATAGAAAATGTGGATTTATTTGTGCTTGTAGAGCTTTTAGTTCAGCATCTCTGGCCATGGCTTTCAAATTTTCTAATTTACTTATTTCAAGTTGACTAGAGATAAGTTGAGAAAGGCCAATAGCTAAATATTTTTTTCTAGCAGTAATATTTTCTTCATTATTAAAGTATATTTTCAAAGTACCGGATACTCTTTCATCTTGAAAAAGAGGGGTAATAATACAAGATTTTATACCTTTTTCAGAGTACCAGAAATCATTTAGTTCACTGTTTCTATCAAAAATTAAAACTTCACCAGAAGATAAAACTTTTTTAGTAGCATCACTTTGAATACTTTGATTTTTTATACAAAAATCTTTATTTTTAAAAGCGTTTGCTATTATAAAATTTTTATCAGTGATAACAACAGTTTCAGCTTTTAATGATTCAAGTAAAATTTTACAAACACTATCGAGAGATTCTCCTTTTTTAAAGAACGGAAGAGTTTTGTTGGCGATTTCGAGAGCTAATTTAGCTTGTGTTCCCGCTTCTCTTTCTTTCTCTTCTAAAATTTCTTCGGTTATTATGATTATGACTGCGACACCTATTCCATTTATAAATATCATTGGAAGATAAAGATTTTTAACGATATCCATAGCTAAAATTTTATTACTAGAAAGAACTAATATTAGTAGCATACTAAGGTTTTCAACGAAAACACCTGCGAAAAAGCCTAGAAAAGAACGATTGTTAGAGTTAGATTTTTTGTAGAGGTAGCTAGTAATAAATCCACCTAAAACTGTTGCAATAGAGCATGGAATTGCAGTAAGTTGACTAACTCCGATAGAAGCTCTGTGTATACCAGCAATAATAGCCGAGATAATAGCAACTTCAGGGCCTGCAAGCATACCACCAACAATGACTCCGATGTTTCTAGTGTTTGCAATTGCACCTTTATAATCGACTCCAATATAAGTTCCTAAAATAGCTAAACTAGAAAAAACAATTGAAAGAAGTATTGTATCTTTTTTTGTATGTTTTTCTCTTACAAAAATATTTTTGGCACTTTTGAATCGAGAAAAGAAAAACGCGATAGCTATAATATAGCCGAGAGTATTAAATAGTTTACTTGCCAATTCGAACATAAGACACCTCTAAATTATGATCTTAATTATACCATATAAAAAAGAAAATTAACAAATTAGAAGAAATATTGTTATAATGAAAAAAAAGAAAAAAGGAGTATAAATAATGTTTGAAATAGATTATAAAGTAACAGTATCAGATATAAATTACGGTGGTCATATGGGAAATGAAAGAGCTCTTCTTTTGTTTCAAGAGGCAAGAATAAATCTTTTTAAGGCGTTGGGTGGAGATGAAATGAATGTAATAGATGGTATTGGTACAATTCAAAAGGATGCTCATGTTTATTATAAAGGTGAAGTTTATATGGGAGAGAAATTGAAAGTAAGAATTGTAAGAGTTGAGCTTAAAAAGGCTTCAATAGATTTTTTTTATCAGGTTGCAAATGAAAATGGTGATATAGTAATAGAGGGTTCAACACTAATCGTAGGTTTTAATTATGTATTAAAAAAAATCTCGAAATTTCCTAAAGAATTATTTGAAAAATTAAAAGCTATTATTTAGTTAGGAGGGTGTTTTATGGATAAAGAGAGAGTTAAATATTTAAAAATAAATAAAGAGAAAAAAGGGGAATATATAATTTATTGGATGCAAGAGACTCAAAGGATAGAATATAATTTTTCTTTAGAAAAAGCTATTGAAGTCGCAAATGAATCGAAGTTACCACTTTATGTTATATTTAACTATATAAAAAATTATCCAGAAGCATCTGAAAGACATTTTAAATTTATGCTTCAAGGACTAAAGGACGTTCGTGATACTTTGGAAAGATATGGTGTTCAGTTTGTTTTGTTAGAAGGAGATTTAGAAAAAAATATGCTAAAAATTTCCAAAGATGCTCGAACTTTAATTTGGGATAAAAGTTATCTGAGATATCAAAGAGATATTCGAGAAAAAATTTTAAAAAAATTGGATTTAACTATAATTGAAGTTGAAAATAATGTTGTTGTACCTGTAGAAGTTGTAAGTTTTAAAGAAGAATATAGCGCAAAAACATTTAGGGATAAATATAAAAAAGTCAAAGAAAGATATTTAAAAGAATCTGATTATAAAATAGTTATAAAGTTTGCTTATAATGAGTTGATAAATAATAAATTAAAGAAAATGGATCAGTCGCAAATTTATCTTCCTCAAAATAAAGCTAGGTTAGATGGAGATTTTATTGGAGGAGAAATAGAAGCTAAAAAAGTGTTGGAAAAATTTATAGAAGAAAAATTAGAGTTTTATTCACTTAAAGGACCTGATAACGATTGGAGCTCTAAACTTTCTCCATATTTACATTTTGGACAGATATCACCTCTTCAAATATGGAGTGCGCTAAAAAAAATCAAAGAATTAGAGATTCAAAAAGATAAATTTTTAGAAGAACTTTTTATAAGAAGAGAATTAGCTATAAATTTTGTATACTATAATTTAAAGTATGATGCTTGGGATGGGATTACTTATAAATGGGCTTATGAAACAATGGAAAAGCATTTAAAGGATCAAAGAGATTACTTATACTCTTTAGAAGAGTTAGAAAATTATAAAACTCATGATATTTATTGGAATTCAGCACAAAAACAGATGGTAGATACAGGATATATGGAAAGCTATATGAGGATGTACTGGTGCAAAAAGCTATTAGAATGGGTTGGCTCTCCTCAAGAAGCATATGAGATAGCGATAAATTTAAATAATAAATATTTATATGATGGAAGAGATCCTAATTCTTATGCTGGGGTAGCGTGGTGTTTTGGAAAACATGATAGAGCTTGGAAGGAAAGAAAAATTTTTGGAAAAGTTAGATATATGAATAGTTCTGGCTTGGAAAAAAAGTTTGATATGGAAAAATATATAAAAAAAATTGTGAAATAAAGAAGGAAAATGAGACTTCGTTATTAACAATAAGATAACAATATCTTAATTCGTTTTGAGGAGGAATTAAAATGAAAAAAATAACTATGTTAGCATTATTAGGTATAAGTGTACTTATGGTTGCTTGTTCAGGAGAGAAGCAAGAAGCTAAACCTGCTCCAGAGGCACCAGTAATAGAAGCTCCAGCAGCACAGGAAAAAGCTGCAGCAGTAGAGGCAACTGTTCAAGAGGATGTAAAGCAAAATGTAGAAACAGCAGCACAAAGTGTTGATACAACTACTGAGAAAATAGGTGCTGAATTAGAAAAAGTAGGAGATGCGGCTAAAGAAAAAGTTGACGATGGTGTTGATGCAGCTAAAGAAAAGGTTGAAGCTGGAGTAGATATGCTAAAAGAAAAAATAGCAAATTAGATAAAAAAACAAGGAGTGGATGAAAATCTACTCCTTGTTTTATTTTAAAACTTCTTCTAATTTTTCGTAGGTATAAGCTACTATCTCTTGGCAACTAGTACCAGATTTTTTCAATTCAATACATAATTCAGAATTATATTTTTCTTTGATTTCTTTTAAAAGTTGATTAGAAAGCGCTCTAGCCTTATTTTCCTCTAAATAAGTTTCTCTACCTTTTAAAAAACCAATAATAAGAACAGCAGCATTCACAGCTCCACAAAGGCTACCAACAGTAACACCAGTCCCCATACCGCTTCCTAAAGCTATAGGAATATTTGTTCCGTTATTTTTATTGAAAGATGCAATGATACTTTCAGCACAATTAAATTGACCTTTAACATATTCTACTTTTTTATTCATAAATCGCTCCTTAGGTAAATGTTAACTTGATTATAATCCTGAAAAGAAATAGTGTCAATAGTAAGTATAAACAAAGTGAATTTGAAAACAAGAAAAAAACGAGGTAAACTTTTATTAGAATTCAAATCATAAAGGGGGTAATTATGGTATTGAAAAAAGTAACGGTTGGAATAATTTCGGTTTTAAAGGTTATTTCGGAGATTTTATATGAAGTTTTAAGGCGATTTTCAGTTCTGTATTACATAATATTTATTTTAGGTTTGTTAATATCGATAAAAAATAAAACTGTAAGTTTTGAGGTCATTTTAGTGTCGACAATCTTTTTGTTGGTAACTTGGTTATATTGTAAATATTATACTAGGATACATGATTTCTTAGATAAAGATGTTTGATTTAAAGGGAAGTTCGTAGAACTTTCCTTTTTTTATTTACCTTCGTTTTTTAGATGGTATAGTGTTCTGTTTTAGGTTAAAAAAAATATATAGTGAATAAAAGTTGTTGCTTTTTATAAAATTATTAGAAAAAAACAATTGACAATAATTTATTTTAAATGTATACTAAACACAAAATCGTATACAATCTTCACAAGAGTATACAATAATAAAAGTTATTAAAAGCTAATAGGGGAACAAAAAATAAATTTAAATAATAAAATTAAATAGAGAACACGGAGGGAACATCTAATCATGAAAAGGTTACAAATTGAAAACTACATAGAGTCTTACTTAGGGAGTTATAAAGAATATAAGACTGAATGGAATTATGAAGATGGTTGCATATTAATAGGAGCAGAAGCATTATATAAGGCTACAAAAGATAAAAAATATTTAGAATTTATTTTAAATTATTTAGATAAAAGAATTGATGAAAATGGAAAGATAGCAGATTTAAATCCAGTGGAATATAATATTGACAATATAAACTCAGGAAGAGTTTTATTTACAGCATTCAAAGAAACAAACGATGTAAAATATGAAAAAGCTACTGAAAGTGTAAAGTATTTGCTGAATATTCACCCAAGAACATTGGAGGGGAATTTCTGGCATAAAGGAAGATATCCTTATCAAGTTTGGTTAGATGGACTATATATGGCCCAACCATTTCTTGCAATCTATTCAAATGAAAAACACGATGAAAATGGTTTAAAGGATGTTTTAAATCAATTTAAAAATGTAAGAAAAAATCTATTCTGTGATGATAGAAAATTATACTTCCATGGTTTTGATGAAACAAAAACTATGAATTGGGCAGATAAAGAAACAGGAAAATCAAAAAACTTCTGGGCAAGAGCAGTTGGTTGGTATGCTATGGCTTTAGTTGATGTTATTGAAGGTATTGATGATGTGACATTTAACTCATATAAAAATGAACTTGCAAAGTTATATGTAGAGCTTATGGAGGGAGTTGTAAAATATCAAGATGAGTCAGGGTTATGGTATCAAGTTATGGCTTTAGAAGGAAAAGAAGGAAACTACTTAGAAACTTCAGCTACACTGATGTTTGCATATTCATTATTAAAAGGAAATAGATTGAATCTAGTTGATGAGTCTTATTTAGAAAAAGGAAAAAAAGCTTTCGATGCAGTTATTGCAAATAATTTAAAAGAAAAAGATGGAAAGTTAGAGTTAGGAAACATATGTATAATGGCTGGTTTAAATGGACTTATACCATTTAATGGAGATAGAAATGGAAGTTTTGAATACTATATTTCTGAAAAAGTTGGATCTGATGACCCTAAAGGAGTAGGACCTCTATTTAAAGCTTATAGTGAAATAATCTTATTAGGTGATAAGGGAGGAAAGTAATGAAAATAGATATATTAGTAATTGTAATTTACTTTATGTTTATGATGGCAATAGGATATTTCTTCCAAAAGCATGCTTCGAATTCTACAAGTGACTATTTCTCTGGTGGTGGGAAAATGTTGTGGTGGATGGTAGGAGGAACGGCTTTTATGACTCAATTTAGCGCTATGACTTTTACAGGAATGGCAGGGGATGCATTTACAAAAGGTATTGGTCCAGTTGTTGTATTTTATGCAAATGCATTAGGATATTTAACTTGTTTCTTATGGTTTGCACCTAAAGCGAGGCAATTAAGAATTGCAACTCCGATAGAAGGAATAAGAATGAGATTTGGAAATACGAGTGAACAAGCTTTTACGTGGGCGATTATGTTACCGAATATAATCTCGGCAGGTGTTTGGTTGAATGCGCTAGCAATATTTGCAAGTGCTGTATTTGAAGTTTCGATAGATGTTACTATATTAGTAACAGGATTAGTTGTATTATTTATGTCTCTGACAGGTGGAGCATGGGCTGTAATAGCATCTGATTTTATGCAGATGATTATCTTAATGGTAGGAACGGTAGCTTGTGCTATAGTTGCATCGATAAAAGGTGGAGGGTTCTTCAATATTTTAAATATGGGACTTCCAACTAATAAAATAGTTGGTCCAGATATAAACTACGTTTGGTTATTTGCAATTTGGTTTATAATGATTTTCTGTAAACAGTTCTTCAGTGTAAGTAGTTTAACAGGTGGAGCATATAGATTCTTCTCTGCTAAGGATACTAAAAATGCAAAAAAAGGAGCTTTATTGGCACTAGGTTTGATGCTGATAGGACCTTTAGTGTGGTTCTTACCAGTTTGGTATATGTCAGCCTTTAATCCAGATGTAACTACTTGGGGGTTATCAACTCTAGGAAAATCTATAACAAATGGTGTTTACTTAGCGTTTATAAAGAAAGAGATGCCTGCAGGAATGGCTGGAATTATGATGTCGGGAATCTTCGCAGCGACAATGTCATCTATGGACTCGGCATTAAATAGAAATGCCGGAATAGTAATTAAAAGTTTCTACTGCCCAATTGTAAATAAAAATGCGACAGAAAAACAGATGATGTCAGTTAGTAAAATTGTAACATTCTTCTTTGGAGTGATGATAATTTCAATCGCTTTAATATTAAATAAATTTAATAACCTGAGCTTATTTACAATAACTCTTATGATTGGAACGCTATTAGATTTACCAATTTTAATTCCAGGATTATTAGGTTATGTTGTGAAGAAGACTCCAGATTGGGCTGGTTGGGCAACTGTAGTAGTAGGATTCATAGTTTCGTTTGCAGTTATGAAATTATATAATCCAATTTGGGTAGCGAACACACTTAATTTAGTAGTTCCGTTTACAGCTAGAGAAGCAAAAGATTTGGAGATTGTTGTTGGTTTAGGGGCTCAGTTAACAATAACTTGTGGATTCTTTATGTCGACGAAGTTATTCTTTAAAGGATTCAAGTCAAAAGAGAGAGAGGAATCTTATAATAAATTCTTCAATAATATTTCGACAGAGGTTATAGCAGTACAATCAGATGAAAATGAGTTAGACAATACTCAAAGAAGTATATTAGGAAAGCTTATATTTGCTTTTGGAATAATACTATCAATGCTGGTAGTTATACCTAATCCTACTTTTGGAAGAATAACTCTTCTATTGATTGGATTAACGAATTCTACAATAGGGTATTTTTTAAATAAAGCAAGTACACCGAAAATAAAAAATAAAATTTCAGTTACAGAAGCTAGTTCAATCTAAAGTGAGAAAATGAGAGGTTTTATCAAAAGAGAAAAGTAATTCTTTTTGATAAGACCTCTTTTATTGCTTATTAAAATTAAAAATGTTAAACTAATTTAAAACAAAAGTTAAAAGGAGAATGTTGGTATTGAAAAAAGATATAAAAAAAGGAGAATTACATCCTAATAATCCACATAAAGGAAGATATGATTTTAAAAGCTTAAAAGAAAACTTACCAGAGTTAAAATCATTTGTAATAAAAAATCCGATAGGAGAAGAAACCATTGACTTTAGTGATAATAAAGCGGTTATAAGTCTTAATAAAGCATTGATCAAAACTTATTATAATGTAGATGAGTGGAATATTCCAGATGGATTTTTATGTCCTCCAATTCCGGGGAGAGCTGACTATATCCATTATATCGCAGAGTTACTATTAAAAAAGAAAGATGTAAGAGTACTTGATATAGGAACGGGAGCAAACTGTATATATCCTATAATAGGAAGCCAAACTTATGATTGGAACTATGTTGCATCGGATATAGATCCAAAATCTATAGAAAATGCTCAAAAAATAGTTGATTTAAATGAAAACTTAAAAAACAAAGTTACTTTGAAACTTCAAAAAGATAAAAATCATATTTTTATAGGGATTATTGAAAGTGAGGATAAATTTGATTTGACAATGTGTAATCCGCCATTTCATTCATCACTTGAAGACGCCTTAAAAGCAAATAAAAGAAAAGTTGATAATTTAAATAAAGGTAATAAAGATATAAAAAAAGGTTTGAATTTTGGTGGACAGAAAGCTGAATTATGGTGTCCAGGAGGCGAACGTCTTTTCTTGAAGAAAATGGCAAAGGAGAGTGCGATATTTGCATCTCAAGTATTTTATTTTACAAGTTTGATTTCGAATAAAGATAACATAAAACCAACAGTGAAAATTCTTGAAAAATTAGGTGCTAATTGTAAAATATTAGAGATGACTCAGGGACAAAAAATAAGTAGAGTATTGGCTTGGACTTTTAGAAAAAAATAAAATTAGGAGGATATATTGTGGCAAAAGGGTTTGATAAGCATCAGGAGAGATTGAGTATAGTTTCTGGATTTGGAAAAAATTTGGCTAGAAGATCAAAATCAAAGTGTGAATTGTGTGAGGCGATAGGAGTTAAATTGTCTGTTTTTGAAGTTCCGCCGTCAAAAGATGAACCAGATTATGATAGATGTATATTTTTATGTGATAGTTGTATAGAACTTTTGAAAAATATAAAGAGATCAAAAGAAAATGATTTTAGATTTTTAAGTGGAGCTATGTGGAGTGAAACTCCGATAGTAAAAGTAACAGCAATATATATATTAAATAGCATAAAAGAAAAATATTCATGGGCAGAAGAGTTACTGGAGAATGCATATTTAGATGAGGAAGAACAAGCTTTGTTAGAAAGTATAATTTTTTAAATTCTAAAAAAGAAACGAAGATTGAAGAGAGTAAGAATAGAATATAAAATTTAAAAGGAGTTAAATCTATGCTTACAGGAATCAAAGTTATTCTTATGTTTCTTTTAGTGCCGATGAGTAAAATGAAAAAAGTTAACACCATTAACTTTTTAAGAAATCCAGACAATAAAGATATAATATATCCAAATGAAACTCTTTATACAGCATATGACAATAAAATAAATTCATTTTTAATAACAAATACTCGTTTGATTAGTGTTTTTAAATTAAGAAATAGAATAAAGATATTTTCAATACCACTTTTTCAACTAGGAACATTGGATACCTTTAGTTTTAAATTGTTTAAGTTGAAAGCGATTTGTATAACGTCATCACCGGGATACAATTTTTATTGGTTTTTCAGATATGAGGTTTCTATGGAGGAGTTATCAAATGAGATTTCTAAAGTAGTGGCGGATGTTCAAATAAGTGGTGGATCAAAATTGAATAAAATATTTTAAAAGAAGGAGGACAAAATTTATTGCCCTCCTTTTTTTAGTAAGAATAGATAAAAGCTTTTTCTGTTAAAACTTTAATTTTAGAGTAGTCGATATCGTCATCTTTTGAAGAACATCCCCCAGAAGAACATCCCCCAGAGCTACAACCGCTAGAAGAACATCCTCCAGAGCTACATCCCCCACAAGAGTGTTCCTCCTCTCCCTTTTCATAGTCGGGATTTCTTTTTAGAAAATCTTCATAACTTTCTAAATACCCTTGTTTTGTAAGAGAATTATAGATGTTTTCTAACTCTAATTCATTGATACCAAGGTTTTTCATGATGGCACCATCACTATAAACCATTCCGCTTTTTAGAAAGTCTAAAACAGCAGTTTCTATTTTATTCATAAATTTTATTCACCTCATAAATTAAGATTAAGAACATTTTAACACAAAAAAAAAGAATTGTTAATTTTTTTGCAAGCATGGTATAATGGAATGAAAACCTATAGAATTTAATTGGAGGGAAAATGGAAGAAAAAGTTTTTGAAACGAAAAAAGATATGGTTGAGCACTCTATAAGAACTGCATACAGAAAAAAAATATGGTCTAAATTTATGAAAGCTATAAAAGATTTTGATTTGATTCAAGATGGAGATAAAATCGCAGTAGGGGTATCTGGAGGAAAAGATAGCTTGCTACTTTCGAAACTATTCCAAGAGTTAAAAAAAGATAGAAGTAAAAATTTTGAGGTGGCTTTTATATCTATGAATCCTGGATTTGGATCAATGGACTTAGAGCAATTTAAAGTAAATTTAGAAGAGTTAGGAATCCCATGTGAGATATTTGATGCTAATGTTTGGGAGATAGCATTTGAATCATCACCTGATAGTCCATGCTTCTTATGTGCAAAGATGAGAAGAGGTGTTCTTTATAACAAGGTTGAGGAGTTGGGATATAATAAACTAGCTTTAGGACATCATTTTGATGATATGGTTGAGACAGCAATGATAAATATGTTTTATGCAGGAACTGTAAAAACAATGATACCTAAGGTGAAATCGACAAGTGGAAAGATGGAGTTGATAAGACCGTTGATTTATATAAAAGAACAAGATATTATCAATTTTACTAAAAAGAATGAAATAGCAGCAATGGCTTGTGGATGTCCAATTGAATCAGGAAAAGTTGATTCAAAGAGAAAAGAGATCAAAAATCTTTTAGCAACGTTAGAAAAAACTAATCCACAAATAAAGCAAAGTATATTTAATTCAATGAAAAATATAAATTTAGATTATGTATTAGGATATGTATCTGAAACGGGAAAAGGAGAATAGAAAAGTGTTAAAGATAGATAATATAAAAGATTTAAATGGATATGTCTTTCAAGCATACACATTTGAAGTACAAGAAGATAAGGTTTTAGTAACTAATTCAAAAGAGGAAATCAAGATAGAGATTTCATATTCACAAAATAAAATAATAAAATTAATAGATAAAATATATAAACAAACAGGACTAAAAATCTCATTAAATAAATTAGATGAGAAGGAGATTTTAGCTTTTATACAAGATAAAGGTTTTGAAAAGACTTTATGGAGTCCAATAGGAAAAGCTATGCATGATTATAATATGATTGAAGAAGGAGATAGAGTAGCTATAGGTATTTCAGGAGGAAAGGATAGCTTAACTGTGCTAAATGCTTTAATAAGAATTCAAAAAATATCAGGAATAAAGTTTGAAATATTTCCGATTCACATCCACCCTGTTGAAGAGGGAGGGAAATATGGAGATATACAAGAGTATTGCAGAAAGCTAGGAACAGAGTTACAGGTTATAGAAACATCGATAGGAGAAAGTATTTTAACAAATGCTGAATTAAAAAATCCATGTTTTATGTGTGCTAGAGTAAGAAGAGGGATTTTATATAAAGCTATGAAAGAACAGAATATAAATAAACTTGTTTTAGGACATCATAAGGATGATATTGTAGAAACATTTTTATTAAATGTTTTATATCAAGGAAATATGGGAGTTATGAAACCTGCTTATGATTCTGAAGAATATGGATTGAGAGTAATAAGACCTCTTGCATATGTTGAAGAGAAAGAAACAATTAGGTATGCTAAGAAATTAGGATTACCAATTCTTCATAATGATTGCCCTTATGAAACAAGTGATAACTCTAAACGTTTAAAAGTTAAGAAGATGATAGAGGAGTTATCAAAGGATAGTCCAAATATAAGAAGTGTTATGTTACATAGCATTAAAGATCTGTTTGCATAAATAAAACTTTAATAATCAAAGTTTTATTCTTGACAAATGTTACTGCATAGAATATAATTCTAGTATAGATAGGAAATTATTACTAGGAGGTTTATTCTATGACGCCATTAGTTTTTGCAGAACAAAATAAAGAGTTTGTTATAAAAGAGATAAAAGGTAGAGACAAAGATAAGAGTAGACTGACAGAAAAAGGTTTTTGTATAGGAAATAAAATATGTTTACTTAGAGATGATCAAAGTAATTATATTGTTAAAATAAATGAAACGAAGTATGTATTAAATTTTGGGTTGGCAAACAAAATAATAATAGGAAATGAGTAAGAATAAATCACAGGATTATCCTGTGATTTAAATTTTTCCAAATATACTTTGTGTTTCAAAATATATTTATGACTAATGAGTTGGGAGGCTTGAATGAAGTTAACAGAATTAAAAAGAGGAGAATCAGCAAAAATCGTCAAAATTGGGAAAATTGGCGAATTGAAAAAAAGGTTAGTTGACATGGGAGTAACTAACGGTGAGATTATTAAATTAGAAAGAAATGCGCCCCTAGGAGATCCACAAGAGTTTATTGTAAAATCAACAAACATCGCTATAAGAAAACAAGATGCACAAAATATTGAAATAGAGATAGACGGATAGGAGATAGAGATGATAAAAATAGCATTTACAGGAAATCCAAATGTAGGGAAATCAGCATTGATAAACGCAATAGCAGGTTCTAATCTAAAGGTTGGGAACTGGGCAGGTGTTACAGTTGAGAAAAAAGAAGCTGAATTTGATTATAACGGAGAGAGAATTCAGTGTATAGATTTACCTGGAGTATACAGTTTAAGTCCTTATACTTTAGAAGAAACAATAACAAGAGATTTTATAATAAATGAAAAACCGGATGTAATCATAAATATAGTTGATTCAACAAACTTAGAGAGAAATTTATATTTAACAATGTTATTGAAAGAGTTAGAGAAACCAATGGTAATGGCATTGAATTTCTATGACGAATTTGAAAAATTAAACTATAAGTTAGATATGAAAAAGTTTACAGATATGATAGAAATGGATGTTGTTATGACATCAGCAACAAAAAGAACAGGTTTACAGGAACTATTAGATAAAGCTTTAGAGATAGCAAAAGCAAAAAAAGAGTATAAGAAATACACTCTTTTATTTGATAGTTGTTTACAAGATGCAATTGAAAAAATAAAGTGTGATATTAATTGTAATGAAAAGTTAATCAAAGCATCAAAAAAATTCGGAGAGGATTTTTTAGCAATCAAATTATTAGAGCAAGATTCTCATTTAATAGAGATATTAAAATCAGAGTATGGATATGAATTAGATTCTGAAATAATAAAGAGAACGAAGCAATTAGAAGATGATCATGATGAGGATATAGAAACTATATTCGCAGAAGGTAGATATGGAACTGTAAAGGGTATTTTAGCAAAAACATTTACAACATCAATAAAATCTAGATTAGATTTCACTGATAAAGTTGATAGAGTTTTACTAAATAAATATTTGGGATTACCAATCTTCTTCTTAATTATAGTTGGATTGATGGGAACTGTATTTAATGGTTCAGCACCATTGATTGATTGGGTAGATGGATTTGTAAGTGACTATATAGGGAAATATGTAGGGTTGTTAATAGATGAAAATACCCCAGATTGGTTAGCATCATTAGTTATGGATGGTATATTAGGTGGAGTAGGTGGAGTAGTTGTATTCGTTCCATTAATGCTTTATTTATACTTCTTCTTAGCTTTACTTGAGGAAAGTGGATATATGTCTAGAGTTGCTTTCCTTATGGATAAGATAATGACAAAATTAGGATTAAATGGTAAGGCGTTTGTTCCGATGGTTCTTGGATTTGGATGTACTGTACCAGCAATATATGCAACAAGAACTTTAGAGGATGATTCATCAAGAAGATTGACCGCAGCAATGGCACCGTTCATGTCTTGTGGAGCAAGGCTTCCTGTATATGGGTTATTTACAGCGGCGTTCTTTGGAGCTAAAGCTGGATTAGTTGTAATGTCGTTATATGTTTTAGGAATTGTTGTAGCAATATTAACAGGGTTGGTTTTAAAGAATTTTGAAATGTTTAAATCTGAAGGAAGAGCATTACTTATAGAATTACCACCTTATAGAGTGCCAAGTTTAAGAGTTATTTTAAAATCAACTTTAACTAGAACTGGATCATACTTAAAAAAAGCAACAACAATTATCATGGGAATGTTGATGATTTTATGGGCATTGACATACTTCCCAAATCATGGAGATACATCAAATTCTTATATGGCCAAATTTGGAAAAACGTTCCAACCAATTTTACAACCTACAGGTTTTGCAAATAGATGGGAAACAGTAGCCGCAATTCCACCGAGCTTAGCTGCTAAAGAGATTGTTGTAGGATTTATGGCTCAAGTTTTAGTAGGTGATGAATCAGCTGAAGATGTTATAGAAGCGGAAGAGATGGAAGAAACAACATTTGTAGAGGATACAGTTGAGCAAGTTGTTGGGTTAGGAATAGCAATAAAAGATTCTGTTGTAGGAGTTTTAAGTTTTGATATTGGTGGATTATTTACAGTACCTGATGCGGAAGAGATAGAGGAAGAAGGAAGTGGAGTTGTAGCGGCAACGAAAGCTTTATGGACAGATAATTTAGCACCACTAAGAGCTTATTCATTTATGGTGTATATTTTACTAGTAGTTCCTTGTGTAGTAACTTTAGGAGCTATAAAGCAAGAGTTCGGATATAAGTTTACAGGATTTGTAATTGGATTACTTTTAGTTATACCTTATATAGCGTCTACTTTAGTATTCCAAATAGGAAAACTGTTCTTTTAACTCTTTATAAGGAGGAGAAAATGAAAACATTAATTTTAGTTGGAATAGTTGTTGTGATAGGAGCAATAGCTTTGAAAAGTTTATATAAGATGTTTAAAGGTGAAAGCGGTTGTAACTGTTCAAAGGCCAAAAATGGAAGTTGTAGTATAAAAGATAAGTGTAAACATTAATTAAAGAGAGCTAGCTCATTTATGAACTAGCTCCTTTTTTTATAATTAATTTTCATCTTCTTTTAGCCAGTGTACTTTCTCGGTCGATGAGTCTGGTTCTATATCAACAGTCATCATATTATAGATAAAATCATCTAAGGGACAAACGAGTACTGCCATAACAACATTGTCAGGTAATCCCATTCTAAAGCTTTTTAATTTTTGTAGCAATAAATCAACTTTTGAACCAGAAACAATTAGGTGAAAAACAGCTTCTGAACCAGGCCAAACATGATTATTTAGATGTCTAATTCCATGTTCCCAACTACCTTCAAGTTTTGATTGGATAGTATAATAATGAAAGCCGATAGAGTGTAAAAAGTTTTGGAGATTATTTTTTTGAGAATCATTAATGTAAATAACAGTTCTTTTCGCATTTTTTCTATCAATAATCATAAAAGCCTCCTCTAAAATCTTATTAATACTTTATTTACTACATTTTTAAAAAAAAATCAATATCTTAAAACAGTAAAAATTCTTACAGAATAAGAACATGTAAAAAAACAACTCACAAATAAGAAATAAAAAGATAAAAAAAGTACACAAAATTATAAATGTATGTTATAATCTAATGAATGAATATAAAAATATTAAGGAAGTGAATATGGAAAGTATATTAACATTTAAAGATTTAGGTTTAACTGAAAAAACGTTAAAACCTTTACAAGAAAAAGGGTTCGAAAGACCAAGCCCAATACAAGCATTAACTATACCTGCATTATTAAATGGAGATAAGGATATAATCGGACAAGCTCAAACAGGAACAGGAAAGACAGCTGCATTCTCATTACCTATTTTAGAGAAAATTGAGAAGAGTACAGGTCATGTACAAGCTATAATCTTAGCTCCAACTAGAGAGTTAGCAGTTCAAGTTGCTGAGGAGATGAACTCGCTTGCACACGGAAGAAGATTAAAGATAATTCCAGTTTATGGAGGACAATCATTAGAGCAACAAAAGAGACAACTTAACAGAGGTGTTGATATAGTTGTTGGAACTCCAGGAAGAGTTATGGATTTAATGAACAGACAAGTTTTAAAATTAAACAACATTGATTACTTTATATTAGATGAAGCTGATGAAATGTTAAACATGGGATTTGTAGAAGATATCGAGCAAATCTTAACTCAAACTAACGAAGATAAAAGAATGTTATTCTTCTCTGCTACAATGCCACCAGAAATTTTAAAGATAGCTAAATCTCACATGGGAGAGCATGAAGTATTAGCTGTTAAAAAGAAAGAGTTAACTACAAACTTAACTGAGCAAATTTACTTCGAAGTAAAAGAGAGAGATAAGTTTGAGGCTTTATGTAGAATAGTTGATATCGAAGCTGATTTCTACGGAATAGTATTCTGTAGAACTAAAAATGATGTTAACGAATTAGTAGGAAAACTTCAAGATAGAGGATATGACGTTGAAGGTCTTCATGGAGATATCAGCCAAAACCATAGAGAAGTTACTTTAAAGAGATTTAAAAATAAAAACTTAAACATTCTAATAGCAACTGACGTTGCTGCAAGAGGAATTGACGTAAATGATCTTACTCACGTAATCAACTACGCTATACCACAAGAAGCAGAAAGTTATGTTCATAGAATTGGAAGAACTGGAAGAGCAGGAAAGCAAGGAACAGCTATAACGTTCATAACTCCTTCTGAGTACAGAAAATTACTTCAAATTCAAAGAATAACAAAAACAGAAATCAAAAAAGAGCAAGTACCAGGAGTTAAAGATGTAATCTTAGCTAAGAAAACTAGATTATTTGATAACGTTGCTAACTTAATATCAAATGGAGATGCTGAGTCTTACTATGATATGGCTAAAGAGTTATTAAATCAAGAAGCTACTCCAATTGAAGTAATTGCTGCTATATTAAAGAATTGTTATGAGGAAGAGTTAGAAGAAACTAACTACTCTGATATCGAGAGCGTTTCTATCGATAAAACAGGAAAAACAAGATTATTCATTGCTCTTGGAAAGAAAGATAAAATGACTCCAAGAAAATTAGTGGACTTAATCTCTAAGAAAGCTAAAGTACATGAATCAAAATTAAAAGGTGTAGAAATATATGAGAACTTCTCATTCGTATCTGTACCATTTGTTGAAGCGGAAACAATAGTAGATGTATTCCAAAAAGATAGAAAAGGAAGAAAGCCTTTAATCGAAAAAGCAAAACAATCTAAAAGATAATTAAATAGATTAAGAAAAAGCTGTAACTAGGGAGACCAAAGTACAGCTTTTTTCAGCATAAAATCGGGAGAGTGTTATGAAGAAAAAATTTTTAATTTTTTTATTAATTATTTTAACAGGAGTTTTTTCAATATTTAAGTTGTATTCAATAAAAGTAGATGCAAAAAAAGAATACAAAGTTCAAGTAAACTTAAGAACTGGTACAAGTTTGAATAGTGCATTTAAACAGATGGGAATAGCAGATTCTATTTTCTTCAAAATATTTTTAAAATATGAAAAAAATTCAGGAAAAAATATAAAGGCTGGATTTTATGAGTTAGATGGAAAATATTCTTATAGAGATATAATTCAAATGATGGAAGAGGGAAGAGTTAAATACACAATTTTAACAATACCAGAAGGATATTCAATAAAAGAGATAGGGTCTTTACTTAAAGAAAGAGGAATTGGTACTGAAGAGGGATTGAGAAATGCTTTAAAGGAAATAAAGGATTTTCCATATTTAACCCCTGATGGAAACTTTGAGGGATATTTATATCCAGAAACATACTATTTAGCAGTAGATACAAATGAGAAAGAGGTAGCGAAGGCTATGCTAGGACAATTTTTGAAGATATTCCCACCTGATAAGTATTCTGATAAAAAAGAGTTTTATGAAAAGTTAATCATGGCATCAATAATTGAAAGAGAAGCGCAATTGAAGGATGAGAAACCTTTGATGTCATCAGTTTTTTATAATCGTTTGAAAAAAGGTATGAAATTAGGATCTGATGCAACAGTAAATTATTTATATGACTACAGTAAGAGAAGAATGTATTACAAAGATTTAAAAATAGATTCTCCTTACAATACATATATGTATAGAGGATTACCACCGGGACCAATATCAAACCCAGATTATTCTTCGGTGATGGCAGCGATGAATCCAGCCGAAACAGATTACCTATTTTTTGTTGTTACAAGCACAGGAAAACATACGTTTACAAAAACATATAGAGAGCATTTAGAAGTTCAAAAGAAAAAATAAGCAGGAGAAAAAATTATGAATAAAATAGTTTTAGTCGGTATAAATAGTCAGTTTATACATACGAATTTAGCAATTAGATATTTAAAAAGTTATGTAGAAAAATACAGTGATTTAAAAATAGAACTTTATGAAAGTAATATAAATAATCAAGTTCAAAGTATAATTACAGATTTATTTAATCTTGACGCAGATCACTATATATTTTCAACTTATATTTGGAATAAAGAGTATGTGTTTAGAATTATAAAGGAATTAAGAAAGATTAGACCAGACGTAACAATTACTCTTGGTGGACCAGAAGTTAGTTATAATGCAAAAGAATCTTTATTAGAAAATGGAGCTATTGACTATGTTCTGATTGGAGAGGGAGAAAAAGTTCTTTATAACTTTTTAGTAGAGAATGATAAATTACAAAGAGGAGTGGCAACTTTAAAAAATGGAGAGTTTATCTATAATGGAGATGAGTTTCCAATTGAGAATTTAGATACGATTCCTTTTCCATATACAGAAAACGAATTAAAAGAGAATATAAAAATACTTTATTATGAATCGAGTAGAGGATGCCCGTTTAGCTGTTCTTATTGTCTATCATCTATAGATAAGGGTGTTAGATATTGGAGCTTAGAAAGAGTAAAAACTGATTTAAAGAAATTTTTAGATTCAGGTGTTGAGTTAGTTAAATTTGTTGATAGAACTTATAATTTAAGAAAAGAAAGATATTTAGGAATTTGGGAATTTTTATTAGAAAACTATAAGGAAAATGTAACATTCCATTTTGAAATAAATGCTAATATATTTGATGATGAAATTATAGAATTCTTAAAAAAAGTTCCAGAGGGTTACTTTCAATTTGAAATTGGAGTTCAAAGTATTAATAAAGATACAATGAATAGCATTAATAGAAGAAATCTACTTGAAAGATTGAGATATAATATAAAGGCAATATCGAAAAATGTTCATCTACATGTAGATTTAATTGCAGGACTTCCACACGATACATATGAAACATTTAAAGATTCGTTTGACTATGTTTATGATTTAGATGCCGAGATGATTCAATTAGGTTTTTTAAAAATATTGAGTGGGACAAAAATTTCTAAAGAGATAGAAGAATATGATTATAAATATATGGAGTTTCCGCCATACGAGATATTATCAAATTGTTTTATAAATTATACTGAATTAGTTAAATTGAAAAATCTTGAAAAAATGTTAGATTTCTATTATAATTCTGAAAAATTTAAAAACTCTGTAAAATATATAATTGATAATCATTATGATAGACCATTTACTTTCTTTGAGGAGATTGCAGAATATTATGAAAAAAATAACCTTTTAGGAGTTGGGCACAAGATAGTTGCCATATTTAATCACTTGGTTAAATTTTATAAAGAAAAGAATTTTATAGGAAAAGATATTTTTATTGAGTATTTAAAGTTGGATTATTTACTTTTAGGTAAACCAGGAGCTTATCCAGAATGGTTTATTTCTAAAAAAGATAAAGAAAAATACAATGAAATAGTAGTCGAAAAAAACTTTTCATCAACAAGAGAAGCCTATAAAAAAACTGAATTTGAAAAATTCGAATATGATGTTTTAAATCACAGAGTAGATACAATTGAAATATTTTTCAATTACTCGAATAAAAAACCAAAACTAGAGATTTTTAAATAAAAATAAGAGGGAAAAGAGTTTGAAAAAGATTCTCTATATGGTATAATTCTATAAAATACTGTCATGAAGGGTAAAATTATGTTAAGAAAAATTTTAAAAAAAATAAAAAATGAAAAATTAATAGAAAATGGAGATAAAATTGTTCTTGGTTTTTCAGGAGGACCAGATTCAGTATTTTTATTAGAAGTTTTAAAAGAATTAAAAAAAGAGTTAGACTTTGAGTTTGTATTAGCCCATATTAACCACTTGTTTAGAGGTAAGAATTCAGACGGTGATGAGAAATTTAGTCTTTTAAGCGGAGAAAAGATAGGAATACCAGTTTTTATAAAAAGAGCTTCGATGGAAACAGTAGCTAAAGAAAATGGAATTGGATTAGAGGAAGCGGGAAGAATGATAAGATATGAATTCTTTTCAGAAGTTTTAAAAGAAACAAATAGTAATAAAATAGCAATAGCTCACAATTTAGATGATCAAATCGAAAACTTTTTATTTAGACTTATTAGAGGTTCATCTTTGGAAGGTTTAGAAGGAATTCAACATAGAGAAAATATAATTAGACCTATAAATGAAACATATAAAAATGATATTTTAAATTTTTTAGATACCCAAAATATTGAATATAGAGTAGATGAAACAAATTTTGAAAACGATTTTACTAGAAACAGCATAAGATTGGATTTAATTCCATTTATAGAAGAAAGATATAATGTTAGTTTTAAAGATAAAGTTCATAATTTAATTGAAGAGATTAAAGAGGTTAATGAGATTCTCAAAATAGATTTAGAAAAATATAAAATTCTTGAAAATGATAAGGAAGTTTTAAATATAGATTTGATTCAAACAGAAGATAGTTATATCCAAAGAAAAATAATTAATGAATATTTTAAAGAGTTTGAATTAGAATCATCTAGAGAAAAAATTGGAAATGTAATAAAACTATTTAAAAGTTCAGGAAGTAAAAATATACACTTAGAAAATAATTTTATTTTAAAAAAACAATATAAAAATATTTGGATAGAGAAGGAAAATATAGATAATTTAGAAAATATAAATATTAGTCTTATAAAAAAAGTACCCTTTAAAATAAAAGTTGATAATTTTATTTTAGAAGCATTTCTAGATGAAAGAAGTTTTGGTAAAAATGAATTTTTAACAAATTTAAAAATAGGTGATACTTTAGAGATAAGGTATCGAAAGGATGGGGATAGAATAAAACCTTTAGGAATGACTTCTCATAAAAAAGTAAAAGATATATTTATAAATGAGAAGATACCAAAGGAAATGAGGGGTACAATCCCATTAGTAATAAAAGATAATGAGATTGTCTGGATTTCAGGAGTAAAAAAAAGTGAAGACTTTAAATGTAGAAAAAATGAAAAAGGAATTAAGCTAATCATAAGGAGGCAAGATGAAGAATAGAGAAGATAATGAAAAAATGGCATTGCATAACTTCATTGAAGAAGAGCCAAAAAAAGATGACGTGCATGATGATGAAGCTAAAAAAGAAGAAGAAAAAAAAGTAAAAGATGAACAAGAACAAAGTGAATTAGAGGAAAGAAAAAGAAAAATTAAGGAAAAATTAAAAGAGGGAATAGATAAAAGTAAGCAGGAAAAAGAATCTGGAGAACCTAGAGAAATTGGAGGGAAATTTAATCTTAAAGGATTTGTAATGTTGTTGTTTATAGTAACAATAATTTTATCACTACCAACAATGTTCTCAAAGTCAGATTCATCAAATGTAAAGACTATTAGTTATACTGATTTTATAAAAGAGTTAAACGATAACAAACTTGTTAGAGTAGATGAAAGAGAAGGGTATGTTTATGGATATACTTCTGAAAAAGATACGACAGCAGTAAAAGCTAGAATGATAACTGATAGATTAGGGGGAGATTCTCAACTTGTTAGCTTGATAGAAAGTAAGACAGTCAAAATTGAATCGTTACCACCACAAGAGCTACCATTCTTATTAAATATGCTAGCATCTTGGTTCCCAATGCTATTATTAATTGGAATCTGGATATTTATGCTTAACAAAATGAATAAAGGTGGAGGTGGAGGACCTCAAGTTTTCAATATGGGTAAATCTAAGGCAAAAGAAAATGGAGAAAATGTATCTCAAGTAACTTTTGCGGATGTAGCTGGAATTGATGAAGCTAAAATCGAATTAGAAGAGGTTGTTCAGTTTTTAAAAGAGCCGGATAAGTTTAAAAATTTAGGTGCTAAAATTCCTAAGGGAGTTCTTTTATTAGGATCACCAGGTACAGGAAAGACACTTTTAGCAAAAGCGGTAGCTGGAGAAGCTGGAGTTCCATTCTTTAGTATGTCAGGATCAGAGTTCGTAGAAATGTTCGTAGGGGTTGGAGCTTCAAGAGTTAGAGATTTGTTCTCTAAAGCTAGAAAAAACTCTCCTTGTATAATTTTTATAGATGAGATTGATGCTGTAGGTAGAAAAAGAGGAAGTGGTCAAGGTGGAGGAAACGACGAAAGAGAACAAACACTTAACCAACTTTTAGTAGAGATGGATGGATTTGGAACTGAAGAGACAATCATTGTTTTAGCAGCAACAAACAGACCGGAAATTTTAGATAAAGCGTTAATGAGACCTGGAAGATTTGATAGACAAGTTGTTGTTGATAGACCAGATATAAAAGGAAGAGAAGCTATTTTAAAAGTTCACTCTAAAAATAAAAAGTTTGCTTCAGATGTAGATTTTGAAGTAATCGCAAGAAAAACACCTGGATTTGTTGGAGCAGATATAGCAAATATGTTAAATGAAGCCGCTATTTTAGCTGCAAGAGCTGGAAGAGAAGAGATAAATATGGCAGATTTAGAAGAAGCTTCAGAAAAAGTTACTATAGGTCCAGAAAGAAAATCGAGAATGGCTGTTCAGAAAGAAAGAATCATTGTAGCTTATCATGAGGTAGGGCACGCAATGACTCAGAGATTATCACCAAATACAGAGCCAGTTCACAAAGTGACGATTATTCCAAGAGGTATGGCTGCGTTAGGATATACTATGACGCTACCAACGGAAGATAGATATCTTAAATCAAAAAATGAATTTTTATCTGAGCTTGTAACTTTATTAGGAGGAAGAGCCGCAGAGGAGATTGTATTTGGAGATATAACAACGGGAGCAAGTAACGATATTGAAAGGGCAACAGCAATAGCTCATGCCATGGTAACAAAATATGGAATGAGTGATAAATTTGGACCAATAATGTTAGATGCTACACGTGATGGAGATATGTTCCAGCAAAAGCTTTATGGTGAAACGACATCTAAAGAGATTGACGATGAGATTAGAAGATTAGTTTCTACAGCTTATGCTAAAGCTAAAGAGATTTTAACAGATAATAGAGATAAACTTGAAGAGATAACTCAAGCTTTATTGAGATTAGAAACAATAAATGGTGAAGAGTTAGATGAGATGTTAGCAGGGAAAACTGTTGAAAGATTAGAAAAAGAAAATAGTATCGAAGAAAAAATTGTGGATTTAAAAGAAGAAGAGGAAAAGTTAAAAGAGGAGCTAAAGCAAAAAGCAGCTCAATCAGTTTTGGATAATACACCAGAGTAATATCTAGAAAATAAACTTTACTAAAAAAAGAAATTATGTTATAATTAATTTAATCTTTGCTAGGATTTACGATTAAGCCCCGTAGACCTTGGCCTAGATATTAAATATTCAGGAGGAAATAAAAATGGCTATAAACAAAGCAGAAATCATCGCAGCATACGGAAAAGATGGAAAAGATACAGGATCTACAGAGGTTCAAGTTGCTATATTAACAGCACAAATCAACCACTTAACTAACCACTTAAGAACTCACAAGAAAGACTTCCATTCAAGATTAGGATTATTAAAAATGGTTGGAAAAAGAAAGAGATTATTAAGCTACTTAATGAGCAAAGATATCGAAGGATACAGAGCTTTAATTGCTAAATTAGGAATCAGAAAGTAATTTTAAAACGAGGAAATTTTCCTCGTTTTTTTTTATAAGTTACACAAGAAATACACAATGAAAAAGTATAAAGGGGAAAAGTCATGAAAAGAATGATAATTTTGTTGTTTTCAATATTTTCAATAGTTATATTTTCACAAAATATTGAAAGCTATACAGAAGAGATAAGGCAAGAAGAGTATATAAAAGGAAAAATACTATCTTTAGAAAATGTAATAAAAAATGGGTATAATGAACAGGATGGAATAAGAGAGATAGAGGAGTATAAAGTTAAAATTTTAGAAGGGGAGGATAAGAATAAAGAGGTATTAGTTCAATCTCCGGTTTATGAAGAGAGAGCATATAATATATTTATAAGAGAAAAGCAAAATATCGTTTTATATAAAGAAAGTAGTGATGAAGCTGGAAATACATACTATATAGTAGACATAGATAAAAGAGATTCAATATTAGTTATAATTGGGATTTTTGTAGCGTTAACAATTTTTATAGCCAAACTTAAAGGCATAAAAGCCTTACTCTCTTTAGTTATTGTAGTGGCTATAATATATAATATATTTTTACCAATGATAGCAAATGGATATTCTCCAATTCTTATATCAACATTATGTGCACTTCTATGTTCTACGATTACAATATTTTTGACAACAGGATTTTCTCAAAAGGGTATTGTTGCAATTCTTGGAGCGGTTGCTGGAGTGATTATAGCAGGAGTAATTTCGATGTATTTTTCTTATAAAATGGCAATGACAGGTTTTGTATCTGTAGAAGCATTAAATTATTCGGCATTACTTCAAGGTATAAGAGTGAGAGAGATAATTTCGGCTGGAGTTATTTTAGGAAGTATGGGGGCAGTAATGGATGTATCGATGTCAATCTCTTCGGCATTAACTGAGCTTAAGGCTGTAGCCTCTAATATAACGAAAAAAGAGATTTTCGATTCTGGAATGAGAATAGGAGCAGACATAATAGGAACTATGGTAAATACTCTTATACTAGCTTATATAGGAAGTGGAATTCTTTCTACATTATTTATATATTTACAAAAAGAGCAATTTCCATTGATTAGAATTTTGAACTTTGAATCTGTAGCAGCAGATATACTTAGAGCTTTTGCAGGAAGTATAGGAATATTAGTTGCAGTTCCAATAACGTCATATCTTTGTTGTGTTTTGTTTGCAAAAAAAAATAGCTGAATTTCAGCTATTTTTTTATTGTTCTGTTGGAGTAAAGTTATTAACTACATTGGTCCATAAGTTTTCTTTTTTTAATATATATTCAATAAATTCTCTAACCGCTCCATCGCCACCATTTCTAGTAGAGATAAAATCAGATATTTGTAAAATTTCTTCAACAGAATCTTTTGGAGCAGCAGCAAGTTTACATTTTTTCATAACAGCTAAATCAATTAAATCATCACCCATATAGGCAACATTTTCATATGAAATATTGTATTTTTCTAAAATTAAATCAAGTGTCGCTATTTTATTTTTAATTCCTTGGTGAATCTCATTTATTCCAAGTTCTTGACAACGCTTAGTAACAATATGTGATGTCTTTCCAGTTATAATAGCTATTTCTTTACCTTGAGCAATAGCTTGAGTTATTCCTAGACCATCCTTAACATTAAAAGCTTTCATCTCGTCTCCTGAATTTGAAACGTAAAGTTTTCCATCAGTTAATGTTCCATCGACATCTAAAACAATAAGTTTAATCATTGAAAATCCTCCTCCAAAAATAAAATAAAACTGGAGATGTCTCCAGTTTTATTTCTTCGATAGCATCGATTATAAAGCGTTAACTTTTGCAGCTAATCTAGCTTTTCTTCTAGAAGCTGTGTTCTTCTTCATGATTCCTTTGCTTACAGCTTTATCTAACTCTTTGTAAGCTACAGATAAAGCAGCGTTAGCAGCCTCAACCTCTTTAGTTTCTACTGCTACTAATACCTTTTTAAGCATAGTTTTTACTCTAGATTTTACAGCTTGATTTCTCTCTCTGTTTCTCTCCGCTACGATAACTCTCTTTTTTGCTGATTTTGAATGTGCCAAATCAAAAACCTCCCTTTAATTTTAAATAAAATTTTCATATCATAATAACATAAATAACGCTTTATGTCAATATGATTCTAATACCAAGTATGGTAGTTCAATTTGACAGGTAAGCATAAAAAGAGACACAATTTGTACAATGGACCTAAGATATTTTATCATATTTAATAGAAAAAAAGAAGATAATTAAAAAAATATTTTATATTTTTTCAAAAAAAGGGTATTATATTATAGATAGAAATTAGTAAATAAAGAAAGGATAAGAATGAATATAGAGGAAAAAATATCTTTAATAGCTGCAGAAAAAATGAGATTAGAGATAGAGAATGTAGATGGAAATGAGGTATTTTTTAGAGGTATTCCAGATGAAAATGGCATAGTGATAGATGTCGAAGTTTTAGCTAGAGGAAATAGATATTCAGTTCCAGCAATACTGAAAGCGATGAGAAAAGGTGAAGTTATAATACACAATCATCCTTCAGGTCATTTATATCCGTCAGACCCCGATGTTGAAATAGCGGCTATATATTCAAATAGACTTGATGGAGCATCATATATAGTAAATAATGATGTAACGGATATTTATGTGATTGTAGAGTTGATTCAAAGAAAAAATGTAAAGATAGATATAAAGCCATATTTTGAAAAAAATGGACTTTTAGCCAATCTTTTTAAAGAGTTTGAATATAGAAATGAACAGTTAGAGATGGCTGAAGTTATTGAAAATGGATTAAATACAGAAACGAAAGTAATAGTAGAGGCTGGAACAGGAACAGGAAAGACTTTAGGATATTTAATACCAGCAATTGAATGGAGCATAAAAAATAAAAAAAGAGTTGTTATAAGTACAAATACAATAAATTTACAAGAACAACTTTTAAACAAAGATATTCCGATAGCTAAAAAAGTTATCCAAGGAGACTTTAATTATATGTTAGTTAAAGGTAGAGGGAATTACCTTTGTAATAGAAAATTACACAATGTAGCAACGGGAGATATTGTAGATTTTGAAGAATATAGCCAAAATCAAAAGGCTCAGTTTCGAGAAGTTTTAAAATGGGGTGGTAAAACAGAAAGTGGAGATAAGGCAGAGCTTCCATTTGAAGTCGATTATACAATTTGGGAGCATTTTCAGAGTGAGAGTGACATGTGTGCAGGAAATAAATGTCCTTTTAAAGCTGACTGTTACTTTTTAAAAGCCAGAGATGAGAAGAAGAAAGCAGATATACTGATAACAAATCATCATATGTATTTTTCTGATTTGGCAATAAGAAAAGAGATAGGATTCAATACGGAATATTCAATTTTGCCAGAATATGAATTGGTTGTTTTTGATGAAGCTCATAATGTTGAAAAAGTGGCAAGAGATTATTTTTCTTATGATGTTTCAAAATACGGGTTTACAAAAACTATGAATCAAATATATACAATGGAAAAATCTAAAAAAAGAGGAACGGGAAGTTTAGATGTCTTAATAAATTATTTAAAAACAGCGGATTATGATGGAAAAAAAGGAACTGAATCAGATTTAGAGAATGATATTAAATTGAGACATCGTAATTTATTTACATCTGGAAGAGCGTATTTTAATTTTTTAATAGAAATTTTTTCAAAGGGACAAATGTCGAGCATAACTTATAGATTAAAGAAAAATGAATTTGAAAGAGCTGTATTCTATGAGCAGCTAGATAATTTGAAGGATGAATTTATAGCAGATCTATCATCATATTTAAAAAAAGTTAGAACTATATTAGGAAGAATAAAAGATTTAGAGGATAAAGAGGGATATATAAGTGATTTTTCAAGATATATAGATCGATTAGACGGGTTCTTTGAAAATTTAAAATTTATTAATGCTTTAGATGATGAGAAATTTATTTATTGGGCAGAAGTAAATGGAAAAAAAAGTAATTCTAAATTGGTGGCAACACCACTAAAAATAGATGGAGAACTAGATAAAAATCTATATACAAATTTAAAACAGATGATTTTCACATCTGCAACAATAGCAATAGGAAGTGATTTTTCATATTTTAAAGAGAGCATAGGATTAAAAGAAAAAACTTTAGAAAAAGTTATTCATTCACCATTTGATTATGATAATCAAATGAAAGTTTATTTACCTAAAGATCTTTTAAATCCAAGTGATCCAAAATTTATAGACAGTATTAGAGATTTTTTAAAAAATTTGATATTGAAAACTTCAGGGAAATGTTTTATACTATTTACTTCTTATACGACATTAAATTATATGTATTATATGATAAAAGATGATTTAGAAGACGCAGGATTAAATTTATTAATTCAAGGACAAGCTCCGAGAACTCAGCTTGTGAATATGTATAAAAATATAAAAAATCCAGTTTTATTTGGAACAGATTCTTTCTGGGAAGGGGTAGATATAAAGGGAGAACAATTAAGTTCTGTAATTATAATAAAGCTACCATTTAAAGTTCCAAGTGACCCTATTACAGAAGCAATAATAGAAAATATAACTCAACAAAATAAAAATGCTTTTGTAGAATATCAAATTCCAGAATCAGTAATTAAATTTAAACAAGGAATTGGAAGATTGATAAGAAGTAAAAGTGATAGAGGAATTGTTACAATATTAGATAATAGAGTAATAACAAAAAGCTATGGAAAATACTTTAAAGATGCAATACCTACAAAAAATATAAAGATACTTAATAAAGAAGATATTTTAAAGGATATTTCTAAAACTTAAAAGGAGTAACTAATATGAAGAAAATTGAGCTGTTTGGTCTGAGCTTGACTTTTAAGATTAACAAAAAGAATGCAGATGATGCTGAATTATATACGAAAGATAATCATTTAAAGGAGAAAATATTTTATTTAATTTTGATGGTTATGGTAATAGTTATTAGTTCAAAGAGTGGCTATATAGTAAATACACAAAAGTATGATATAGGAGATGTAGCAATAAATGATATTTACTCTCCAAAGAGTATTCTTTTTAATGATAGAGATAAAAAACAAGATATTATAAAAAATTTAATGGAAGGTTCAAAGAAAGAATATATCTATGTACCTCAAGCAGGTAGCGTTTATATATCTGGTGCTGAATATTTATTTGATGAAATTTTGAAGAAAGATTTCAAAAAAAATAAACTTTATTTAGATAGAGTTGAAGATATAATAGGGAAACCGTTATCTCCAAAATTGATAAATGAATTGACTCAGCTAAATAAAAGAGATTTGACGGATACTAAAGAAAGAGTTATAGGATTTTTAACAAAAGCTTATGCAACAGGAATCATAAGAGAAAAAGGAAGTTTAACAATCTCTCCTCCAAATGATGAATTATTTTTAGAACTGTCTGATTTTGATAAGAAAATTGTAGAGAATTTTTTAACGGCAAATTATATCTATGATGAAACAAAAACTAAAAACTCGATAGCAGAAAAGATATCTCAGATAGACGATCAGATTTTAGATATAAAAGCCGGAACTTTACTTGTGAAAAAAGGAGATATAATAACAGATAGTAGAGCTAAACTTTTAGAGGCTGTGGGAATATATTCGTATAAAAAAAGTTTAGGTTTTTCAGTTGCAAATTTTTTATATACAATTATTTTAACTGTTATATTTTATCATTTGTTAGCAAATAAATTTAAAAAGAATATATTAAATAAAAATGTTTATAGAAGTTTGTTTTTAATATATACTATAGGATTTTTAGCATATAGATTTACACAACCAGATCATATATATTTTGTACCGTTTGAAACTATGTTTTTCTTGATGTCTATACTATTTGCTAAAGATTTTGCATTTATAATGACATTGATGTCAATAACGTTTTTATTCCCAATTGTAGGATACGATCCTATTTTTATAATAGTGACATTTTTAGCTTGTTTGATGGGATCATATTTGATAGAGAAGGTTACAACAAGACAGGAGTTAATTGCTTTAGGAATGAAGTTAGCAGTAACTAAGTTTTTCTTATACTTATTATTAACATATTTTATAGGAAGAGAAAAGAACTTGATAGCCTTACAAAGTGGAGAAATAGTTATATCGGGACTGCTTTCAGGTATGTTAGCCATAGCTGTTCTACCGTATTTTGAAAAAACATTTAATATTTTGACGACATTTAGATTGTTGGAATTAGGAGATTTGTCTCATCCTTTATTAAAATTATTATCTATGAAGGCTCCAGGGACGTTCCATCATTCGATGATGGTAGCAACTTTATCTGAAGCAGCAGCAGAGGCTATAGGTGCAAATGCAATATTTGCTAGAGTTGCATCTTACTATCATGATATAGGAAAAATGAAGAGACCCAAATTTTATGTGGAAAACCAAGAGGGGGGAGAAAATCCTCACTCTAAAATATCTCCATTTTTAAGTACTCTGATAATAACATCTCATACTAAAGATGGAAATGAGTTAGGAAGAGAATATAAAATTCCAAGAGAGATAAGGGATGTTATGTTTGAGCATCAAGGAACGACTATGTTAGCTTATTTTTATAATAAAGCTAAACAGCTAGATCCAACGGTTTTAGAGGATGATTTTAAATATAGTGGACCAATTCCAAGAAGTAAGGAATCGGCTATAATAATGTTAGCTGATTCGATAGAAGCAGCGGTAAGATCTTTAGATGAAAAAACGCCAATAACTATTGAAAATATGTTAAGAAGGATTATTAACTCGAAAATAGAGGATAATCAACTTTCTGAAGCGGCACTAACATTTAAAGAGATTGAAATAATAATTAAAACTTTTACAAAGGTATTGATGAGTATTCACCATGTGAGAATAAAATATCCTGGGCAAAAGTAGAATAAGAGAGATTAAAAGGAGTTAGAGATGGAAGTAGTTTTAGATTTTTCTCTAGAAATAGAGGGATACAATGAATATATAAAAGAAGATGAAGTACAACAATATATCTGTGAAGTTTTAAATGATGAATTTGAATCAGAAAAACCAGTATATTTATCAGTAGCCTTAGTCGGAAATGAAGATATTCAAAGAATAAATAGAGATTTTAGAGATAAGGATAGACCCACGGATGTTATCTCATTTGCTTACCATGAAACAGAGGATTACATGATAGGGCCATATGATACATTAGGAGATATTATAATATCTTTAGAAAGAGTAGAGGAACAATGTAATGAGTATAATCACTCATTTAGAAGAGAGTTCTTCTATGTTTTAACTCATGGAATGCTTCACCTTTTAGGATACGACCATATAGAGGAAGAAGATAAGAAAGAGATGAGGGCTAGAGAGGAAGAAATTTTAGGGAAATTTGGTCATACTAGAGATTAGACGGGAGGATGCTTATGAAAAAAGGGACTAAACAGGATGTAACACAAAGTTTTAATGTTGCAATTGAAGGGATAATAGAGACAATTAGAACAGAGAGAAATATGAAGTTTCATGCTTTTTGTACAATATTAGTTTTGATGATTTCAATATTTTTAGGTGTTAGTAGAATGGAGTTAATTGTGTTATCAATTAGTATGTCCCTAGTTTTAGCGGCAGAATTATTAAATACAGCGATTGAAAGTTTTGTAGATTTAGTTTGTCCAGACTATAATCTTTTGGCCAAGAGAGCAAAAGATGTTGGAGCGGGTGCTGTTTTTATAGCAGCAACAAATGCTTTAATAGTTGGATATTTAGTATTTCATAAAAGAATAGCGGGAGAGTTTGCAAATTTTTTCGATTTACTAAAAGAATCATATGCTAATGTAATTGTTTTTATATTGATTTTTTTAGTTATATTGGTAATTACAATAAAAAGTTTTTTTAAAAAAGGAACTCCTTTAAGAGGAGGAATACCTAGTGGTCATAGTGCTTTAGGTGGTGCACTCTTTGTAGGAATATTCTTTTTAACAGATGATGTTAGAATTTTTTATCTTTCGCTTTTTCTTTTAATTTTAGTACTACAGTCAAGAGTTGAAGGAAAGATACATACTGTATTGGAAACCCTTATAGGGGCAGTACTAGGAATGGGAGTAACTTATCTATTCCTATCATTATTAAAAATTTAGATTGTTTGGGAGTGGTATAATGCAAAGAGCGAAAGATTATCTATTGCTTAGTGTACTCTCTTATTGTAATTTTTCACAAGAGGATTATAAAAAAAATTTAAATCAAATTTACAGAGAGAACGATTCATTAAAATTAGATAGCGATGGTTTCTATTTTTCAAATTCAAAAACAAGATATTTGTTTTATGATTTTTTTAAAGAGATTCTTCCAAATTGGGAGATATTCTATGTAGAAAGTAAAAGAGCTTCAGATCTGGATAAAAATTCAACAGGTTTTTATAGTGTAGTTTTTAAAAATACAAAATATGATAGATATGTTATCTCTTATAGAGGAAGTGAGAAATATCCTTTGGAGGATGCATACAAAGATTTTATAGAAAACGATTTGAAAATAGGTTTGGGTGTAAAACCGAAGCAATTTTATGATGGGCTAGAAGTTTTTAATAAACTTTATGACGAGTTTAAAATTCCTAAAGAGAAAATATCTATTACTGGTCACTCTCTGGGTGGAGGGATAGCTCAATTTGTAAGTATCATGGTAGATAAGGAGAGAGGATTTATTCCGTATACTTGTACTTGGAATGCTGTAGGAATCAATAGAGATGGAATAATAAATCTTTTGGATTTCTTTAATTATGATAAAATACTAGATAAATTAAATTTAGATGATATAGAGAGGCAATATTTTTTAGAGTTTAAGAATGAATATTTATCATTCTTTTTGAAAGAACTAAAAAAAGGTAAAGTGATAAAAGATAACAATACTTTATTATTGACAGGGAATATAGAAGTAACACCTCAAATTGATGAAAGCTTTGTAAAAAGTTTTGTAAAAAGTACTAAGTTTGAAAATCTATTGGGAAAAGTATCTGTAGATACAAAAAATAGATTGCTTGATAATAATAAAGTGTTTAATGCCTTGTTTAAAGTTGATAATTTAACAGAGGAACTTTATCAGGCTGATTATTTTATAAGAAGAATAAAAACAAATAAAGTTTATGAAGAAAATATTGTTAATTTTTGTCATTCTGAGGATTTGACAGTTTCACTTTTTCCTCATATAGGAGCAGTTTATCAAGTTGATAAATATTTTTTGAGAAAAGAAGTGAGGAAGAAAACTATTTTTTCTAATTTTTTATTTTTTACTAAGTCAGTTCAAGATTATCATTATCAAGATATTTTCTTACCTTTCATTGAAGTTGAGGGAGAACGTATTGGGATGTTTAGTAAAAATCTGTCGATTGGATATTTAGGAACTATAATTAGAAAGATTTTAACATTGGAATACTGTGTTGAAAGAGAGTTGCTTGCAGATTATTATAGTTTAGTTCCAATGACAGATAGTAATTTTAAGAAGATAAAGACAGAGATTTTGAATGCAATAAAAAAATGTGGTGATGATATTTTATATAAATCACAAGCATACAATCAATTAAAAGATATGGATCAACAGACTTTTACAAGAGTATGGGAGAATTTGAAAATGAAGCTACCAAGTCCATACAGAATACAAGATATTTATGATTTGATATTATTTTAAAAGGACATGAAATTCATGTCCTTTTATAATTTAAATATATTTACAATTAATGGAACTAGTAGAGGTACTGATGTAGTCAGAACAACGCCTGAAAAAAATGCGATAACAGATATATCAGAACTATTACTTTTATTTATAACAGGAAGAAGAGTATCCATAGCTGTAGCACCAGCTGTAGATATAGATTCAAAACTTCCAATGAATTTAGCAATAAGAGGAATTGTTAAAATTGCAAGAACTTCTCTAAAAACATTACTTAAAAAGGCAACACTTCCAAGTTCAGGACTTATTTTAGTTAATTCAATGGCCGATAGAGAGTACCAACCAAGACCAGAAGAAACAGCAAGGCTTTCTCCAATAGAGATGGGAAGAAATAAAGAACCAATAACTCCACCTAAAAGAGAACCTAAAATTGTGGAGATAGGAAGAAGCCATATTTTTTTACCATATTTTTTTAAATTAGAAAATACAGAAGAATTATTTCCAATATCGATTCCAACAAAAAATAAAAGTAAGCAGAGACCTAAATCGATAAAAGTATCTGATGAATTAGATAAAAATGGAGTTTGAAAAAATAATCCTATAATAACTCCAAAAATAATTGATAAACAAATTCCTAGCATCTATTTGTCACCTCTTTTTCTGAAGAAAAATTTAGTAATAAAAATACTTCCTAAAATAGAGAAAAATGCAATAACAATAGCTTGTAATCCAAGATTTGGAAATTCTTTTATAATTTTGTTATCACTACCAATTTTATACCCCATAACTCCTAATAAAAAGAAAAGAGAAAATGATTGTAAAATAGCAGTTTTCATCTTTAATTTTAAAGGTATTAATTGGTATTTACTCAATAAAAAACCACAGCTTATAATGAAAATATAAAATAAAATTCTTACCATGCTTCCTCCTAGATATTAAATATAGTAGGAGTTTACCATAAAGATTATACAAAAATCAAATTTTGCAAAAAATAAACCCTTAAAAGGTTTGAAAAAAATAAAAAATAAAAAAATGAAATTAATTTATTTTTTCACTAAAATTTATATAAAAAATAAAAATAAATTTTTTTTATTTTTAAAAATTAAATCATTATAAATAAGAAGAATTATTTTTATGTGAAATTAGAAAGAGAAAGAAATACTACTTTTACACAAAAAAACCATAAAAAGGTTTATTTTAAATATAATCAAAGATTTTTTTTTGGAGTTATAATGAAAAATATATTTTTAACTACTATATATGTTCTAAAATGAGAATTATTGACATAAAAAAGAAAATGAAGTATATATGATATCAACAAGAAAAAATAAATGAGGAGGAATTATTATGTCAAAAGGATTTGCACCAGAACCATATAAAATAAAAATGGTTGAAAATATGGCTATTATGACTAAAGAAGAAAGAAAAGAGGCTATTGAAAGAGCTGGATACAATACTTTTTTATTAAAATCAGATGAATGTTATATAGACTTACTTACTGACTCTGGAACTAATGCTATGAGTGATGCTCAGTGGGCTGGCTTGATGTTAGGTGATGAAGCCTATGCAGGAAGTAAAAATTTTTATCATTTAGAAAAAACAGTTCAGGAACTTTTTGGATTTAAATATGTAGTTCCAACTCATCAAGGAAGAGGAGCCGAGAATATATTATCAACATTAACTATAAAACCAGGAGACTATGTACCAGGAAACATGTATTTTACGACAACAAGATTTCATCAAGAAAGAAATGGAGCAACATTTAGAGATATTATTATAGATGAAGCACATGATTCACAGATTGATTTACCATTTAAAGGAAATGTAGACTTAAAGAAATTGCAGGCTTTAATAGATGAAGTTGGAGCTGAAAAAATACCATACATTTGTTTAGCTGTAACAGTAAATCTAGCAGGAGGACAGCCAGTTTCAATGGCAAATATAAAAGCAGTTTCTGAATTAGCCCATAGTTATGGAATAAAAATAATGTATGATGCAACTCGTTGTATAGAGAATGCATATTTTATAAAATCAAGAGAAGAAGGATATGCAGATGTAGCGATAAAAGATATTGTGAAAGAGATGTTTTCTTATGGTGATGGATGTACGATGAGTGGAAAAAAAGATTGTTTAACTAATATTGGTGGATTTTTATGTATGAATGACTATGATTTATATCTACAAGCAACAGCTACAGTAGTTCAATTTGAAGGGATGCCTAGCTATGGTGGTTTAGCAGGAAGAGATATGGAGGCAATGGCAATTGGACTTAGGGAAGCTGTTAACTATGAATATATAAGTCATAGAGTAAACCAAATTAGATATTTAGGAGAGAGATTGGATGCAGCAGGAGTACCAATGGTAAAACCATACGGTGGTCATGCAATATTCTTAGACGCAAGGGCTTTTTTACCTCATTTAACTCAGGATGATTTACCAGCTCAATCACTAGCTGCAGCTATATATGAAAGCTCAGGAGTTAGAACAATGGAAAGAGGTGTAGTTTCAGCAGGAAGAGACATAAAGACAGGAAAAAATCACTATCCAAAGTTAGAAACAGTTAGATTAACAATACCTAGAAGGGTTTATACATACGCACATTTAGATTATGTAGCAGACGCAATAATTTCTCTTTATAAAAATAAAGAGGAAATAAAAGGACTGAAGTGGGAATATGAGCCAGCTTGTTTAAGATTCTTTACAGGAAGATTTTCTCACAAATAGATAACAGCAATTAAAATATCCTAAGGGCAACTTTAGGATATTTTAATATAAATACCTACATAAAACTTTCTACTAAAATTAAAAAATAGGAGGTACATATGGGGTTTATAGACATGTTATTATCACCATTGAAAACGGCAGTGAGTGCTCTTAATGGTTTTTTATGGGGAGATATTATTCTTTTTAATGTTGGAGAAACGAATATAGGATTAAGTTTATTAGTTTTAATGTTGATTCCTACAGGAATATATTATTGTATAAAAACTAAAATGTTATCATTTAGATTATTTCCAGAAATGATTAGAATAGTATTAAAAAGTAAAGCTAAAGATGATAAAGAAGCAATTTCGGGGTTACAAGCACTTTTTATAGCAACAGCTTCAAGGGTTGGAATGGGTAATTTGGCTGGTGTTGTAGCGGCTGTATCTTTCGGTGGTCCAGGAGCAATATTTTGGATGTGGGTAGCAGCTATAATAGTTTCTAATACTGCTTTTATAGAAAGTACTCTCGCACAGATATATAAAGAGAAAGATCCTTTGTATGGTGGATGGAGAGGTGGTCCAGCATACTTTATGAATAGAATGGAGGTAGTGGTAGAGGCCAAAAATAGTGATCCGTTTGAAACTAATATTATTTTAGAGTCAGATGTTATAGATAAAAATAAGAAAAAATACTATAAAAGAACTTCAAATTTTAAACTGTGTGGAATTTTATTCGCAATATCAGGATTGATAACTTGGGTAGGAATAACTCAGATAGTATCGAATTCAGTATCGGAATCTTTTAGTAATGCATTTGGATTGTCACCTCTATACACTTCTATCGGAATGACAGTTTTAGGAACAATAGTTTTATTTGGAAAAGGACGAAAAGATAAAATAGCAGAAGTTTTAAATAAATTAGTTCCCATTATGGCAATTTTATATTTTACATTGACACTATTTATTTTGATAAAAAATATTGGTTCAGTTCCAGGAATGTTTTTAGAAATATTTGAGGAAGCTTTTGGTGGAAGACAAATAGCAGCGGGAGGATTTGGAGCGGTATTAATGCAGGGAGTTAAGAGGGGTTTATTTTCCAATGAAGCAGGAAGTGGATCAGCACCATGTGCAGCCGCAGCTGCAGACGTTGAACATCCAGCACAACAAGGATTAATACAAGCTTTAGGAGTTTTTATAGATACTTTAGTTATATGTAGTTGTACAGCTTTTACGATGCTTTTAGCTCCAGCAGCTGTAAGAGATGGAAAGATGGGAATGGATCTATTACAAAGTTGTATGGACTATCATATTGGAAGTATAGGGACACCTTTAGTTGCTTTAATATTGTTTTTATTTAGTTTTAGTACTTTTTTAGGAATATTATTTTATGCAAGGTCTAATGTGGCTTTTTTATTTGGTGATAATATGAAAGCACAGGATGCTTATAAAATATTTGCACTTGTAATGATGTTTGTTGGAGGGATGGCGCAGTATTTATTTGTGTGGGAATTAGGAGATTTAGGAGTTGCGTTAATGACAGTATTTAATATAATAGCGATAGTTCCTATGTCAAAAATTGCTTTAGATTCTTTAAAAGATTATGAAAGAGTCTATATAAAAAATGAAAATAAGGTTTTAGAAGAAAAATAAATTTAAATACCTTAGATTGAGTATATCAATCTAGGGTATTTTTTATTGTAAAAATATGGAAAATTTGATACTCTATAATAAACAGCTTTTTTTATTTTTAGGGGGAGATATCTATGTTTTTATCGCCAGGGGAAAAGATATTAAAGTATAGAAAACATTATAAAATAAAACAAGAGGAATTAACAAAAAATATAGTTTCTAAAACTTATTTAGGAATGGTTGAAAGTGGTAAAAAAGTTTTAAGTAAAAGAATGAGTTTTATTTTCTACAAAAATTTGAATGAAATTTTAGAGAAAAAAGGAGAAAAATTAGAATTAACTTATGAGGAATTTATTGAGAGTTCTGAAGTTAAAGCTAAGAGATATTTAGATGGAATTTTAAAAACGGGGATTATAGAAAATAAATGGTTGATAGAGGAAGCAATCTTAAAATTAAATATCGCTGATCAAATAAAAATGATTCTCGATTTAAGTAGATTCTATTTAAGATTAGATCTTCAAGATGAAGCAAGAAAAATGTATGGAAAATTATTTCAACGAGTATCTGAAATAAAAAAATATGAACAAGAATTTATAATTTTTTTAAATTTGTGTGAAAAATATAAAAAGTATGAGATAATAATATTACTTTTTGAAAAATATGAAGAGGACATAAAAAAATTAAAAAAAATAAATGAGATATATTATCTTTATTTGTATTCGAAATATAGAATGGGAACTATTGATTCGATAGAGTTAGAAGATATAATAAAAGGAATTTTAAAAAATTTAAAAAATAGTGACACAAAAAATAATTATTTAAAAATTTTAATAGAGATTTCCACACTAGATTCGTTAGAGAAATCTATAAAAATATATAATGAAGTTTTTAAACAAGCTTTAGATTTAGAATTTAAATTAGAGATTTTATATAAATTAAGTGAAATTTTGATAAAAAGTTTAAAAAATGATGAGTTGAAAGTTATTTATTTGAGATTAAAAAGGATTCATGAACGTAAATTGGAAAATGAAAACAGAAAGAAATTTATACTTTTATATAATTTAGGTAAGATTGCAGATATCTTGAATAAAAAAAATGAAGCGAAAAAATATTATATTGAAGCTTTAATAATAGGAAAAGGAATTGACGTTCCTTTGAATCAAGTTACGGAGATAATTAATAAGTTATTTATCAGTTTTGAAAAAAGTGATTATTACTCTTTATTGAGCATAGAGGAAGAGTATTTAAGAATATTAAAAAATTATGAGGATTATAAACCAGTAGTAACATTATTACAATATTACTATAAAAATTATCCCCATAAATTGGATGAAAAATTTAATTTATTTAGAAACTATTTGGAGTAAAATAGTAAGGAGAGAGGCGAAATGATAAAAGTAGGAAAAAGACAAACGATGAAGATTAACAACTTCAGTAGTAAAGGTGCACATTTAGATGCAGGAACAGGGGATGCAAAAGATAACATTCTTCTACCAAACAATGAATTAGAAGGAAAAGTGTTAGATATAGGTGATGAGATAGATGTTATGATCTATAGAGATTCAGAAGATAGATTGACAGCGACATTTAGAAAGACAGCTTTAACAGTTGGAACAGTAGGGAAATTATATGTAACAGATATGAACGAAAAACTAGGAGCATTCTTAGATTGGGGACTAAAGAAAGAGTTATTATTACCTTACGCACAAATGGATGGAGACGTAAAACCAGGTGATGAAGTTTTAGTTGGTATATATGAAGACAGTAAAGGAAGATTATCTGCAACTATGAAAATATACAGCTTCCTAATGCCAAATAAAGATTACAAGAAAAATGATTTTGTAGAAGGTACTGTTTATAGAATCAATCCAGAAATTGGAATATTTGTTGCAGTAGATAATAGATACTTTGGACTTATACCTAATAGTGAATGTTTCAGAAAATTTAATGTTGGAGAAGAGATTCAAGCAAGAGTAATTAGAGTTAGAGAAGATGGAAAGTTAGATTTAGCAATGAGAGAGTTAGCTTTTGTTCAAATGGATAAAGATGCTGAAGTAATAGTAAGTAAAATGAAAATATTAAAAACTCACTTTAGATTTAATGATGACAGTTCTCCAGAAGCTATAAAAGAATATTTTGGAATAAGTAAAAAAGCGTTTAAAAGAGCAATGGGAAGACTATTAAAAGAAGGTAAAGTAGAGAAGACAGAGGAAGGATACTTCAGACTAAAATAAAAGGGGATTTTATGGAAGGAAAAACTATACAATCTATCCAAAGAGCAATAGATATAATGAATTGCTTTAATGAGGAAGTTCATGAACTATCACTAAAAGAGATTAGTGAGAAGGTTGGATTAAGTAAAAGTACTGTTCATGGAATTGTTTCAACACTTTTAAAAAATTCATATTTAGAGCAGAGTGAAAAAAATAGTAACTATTCACTAGGACCAGCTTTTATAGAGAAAAGTTTTATTGTAAATGAAGATGTTTTGATAAAGAATGTGGGACATAAATATTTAGTTAACATATCAGAGGAGTTTTCTGTAACAGTAAATCTGTTTATTTTTAAAAGAGAGCATTTAAAGTTAATTGATAGAGTTCAGTCTGATTCAATGTATTATACAATAAGTACATCAGTAACTAAGATTCCTTTGAATGCATCAGCTTCTGGAAAGTTAGCATTAGCTTACTCTAAGGATGTAAATATAGATGTTATATTTAATAAAGATTTATTATATAAATATACTAATAGTACAATAATAGATAGAGAAACTTTAATCGAAGAGATTTACAAGATTAGAAAAGATGGTTATTCTCTAGAGAGATCAGAAGTAGAATTGGGAATATATTGTATTTCAGTTCCAATTTTTAAGGTTAATAATGAATTTGTAGGAACTGCATCGATAATGGCTACAAGGGAGAAAATGATGCATATTCTTCCGCATCTGGCACCGAAGATGGTAGCTATGAGTAAAAAAATATCGTTCGAATTAGGAGCAAGAGAGGAGTATTAACTCCTCTTTTTTATTTTTTGGTTGACAAAAATATAAAAATAGTATATTGTGAATATAACAAATTTTTATTAAAGAACAACGTTCGACAATGTAGAACGAAAAAGAGGAGGATTTATGAACAACATGCTAGAAATTTTTGGACAATTTTGCTTTACAGAGGATAAATTAAAAAGCAGAATACCAGAATCGTATTTTAAAGAGTTTAAAAAGGTTCAAAACGGAGAAAAAGAGTTATCTATCGAACTTGCGGACTCTATAGCTAATGCAGTTAAAAATTGGGCTACTGAAAATGGAGCAACACATTTTACACACTGGTTCCAACCTTTGACAGAACTAACAGCAGAAAAGCATGATTCATTTATTTCAATGTCTTCAGATGGAAGTTGTGTTTCACAGTTTTCAGGAAAAGAGCTTATAAAAGGAGAAGCTGACACATCATCATTCCCAAATGGAGGAGTAAGATCAACTTTTGAAGCTAGAGGATATACAGCGTGGGATTGTAAATCACCAATGTTTTTAAGAGGAGAAGGATTGTCTAAGTCGTTATATATTCCAACAGCCTTTATAGGATACAATCAAATGGCATTAGATAAAAAAGTTCCTTTATTAAGATCAATTGATTTTATATCAGAGCAAACATTAAGATTAAAAAGAATTTTAGATCCTAAATCAAATGTAACTTCAATTACAAATACTTTAGGTCTAGAGCAAGAGTATTTTTTAATAGAGAAGAGTTTCTGGGAGAAGCGTCAAGATTTAATGCTTTCTGGTAGAACAATATTTGGTTCATTGCCTCCAAAAGGTCAAGAATTAAATGATCACTACTATGGAAGTATTAAAGAGAAAGTTGAAAAAGTAATGAATGAAATAGACGCAGAGTTATGGAAAATAGGAATTATGGCTAAAACAAAGCATAATGAAGTAGCTCCAAACCAGTTTGAGATAGCACTTATGTTTGCGACAGCAAATGTGGCAGTGGATCAAAACCAATTAACAATGGATATAATTAAAAAAGTTGCAGACAGACACAATTTAAGTGCCTTATTACACGAGAAGCCATTTAAAGGTGTGAATGGATCAGGAAAACATTGTAACTGGTCATTAGCAACAAATTTAGGAGAAAATCTATTGGATCCATCTTCTTTATCAAAAAATAATCTTCAGTTCTTAGTATTTTTAACAGCAGTATTAGAAGGAATTGATAGATATGCTGATGTATTAAGAGCGTCTTGTGCAACACCAGGAAATGATCATAGATTAGGGGGGCATGAGGCTCCACCAGCAATAATTTCTGTTTTCATTGGTGATGAATTAGAAGAAATTTTAAAAAATATTGGAGAGATTGTTCCAACAAACGATGTAAAAGAAAGCATGGAATTTGGTGTTAAAAACTTTACAAAAATACCAAAAGATATTTCTGATAGAAATAGAACATCTCCATTTGCATTCACAGGAAATAAATTTGAATTCAGAATGCCAGGATCAAGTGCTTCAGCATCAACACCGACATTTATTATAAATACAATAATTGGTACAATCATAAAGGAATATGCGGATTTATTAGAATCTAAAGATCCAAAGGATTTAAAGAAAAATATAATTGAATTAATTAAAGATAGATATGAAAAACATAAAAGAATCGTTTTTAATGGAAATGGTTATGATGACAGTTGGAAAGTTGAAGCTGAAAAAAGAGGTTTAAAAAACTTAAGAAATACTTTAGAAGGATTAAAAGTTTATAAACAAGAGAATATAATCGAACTGTTTAAAAATGCCAAAGTTTTATCTCCGGAAGAATTAGAGGCGAGATATTCAGTTTACTGTGAGCGTTATATAAAGCAAGTAAATATTGAAGGAAGCTCAATGGTTAGAATCGCAAGAAATGAAATATATCCAGCACTTATGGAGTATGCTGCAAAAATATCAAACAGTATTCTTTCATTGAGAGAAGTTTTAGGAAATGATGAATATTTATCTGCTGATAAAGCTCACTTAGTTAAATTATTAGCTGGTAAAAATCGTTTAAAAGATTATTTAGCACAATTAGAATCACAATTAGTTGTAGCTAATGAAATTGATGGATTATATGAAAAAGTAGAATATTTAAATAAAGAGATTATTCCTCTTTTAAGTTGTTTAAGAGATATTGTTGATTTATTAGAGCATCAAGTTGAAAAGAAAGTTTGGCCAGTTCCAACTTATGAGGATATGTTATTCAGATTATAAATATAAAGAAGTCAGAGTTTTGAGGCTCTGACTTCTTTTTTTATAAAATTATAAGTTTTTAACTATATTGAGCTCTTAAATTTTGTTTTTTAAGTACAAATTTTATAGCTTCAAGTGCCGCTATTGTTCCATCAGAAGTTGCTGTAGTCACTTGTCTAATCATTTTTGATCTGACATCTCCAGCAGCAAATATACCCTCAATAGAAGTATGCATAGCTTCATCTGTTATAAGATATCCATTTTCGTCTAAAGATGCCACTTCTCCATATAGCTCTTTCAATGATTTAGTTCCTAGATATAGAAAAGCAAATTGAGTTTTACAGTTTATTTTTTCTCCAGCTACCTCAGCTATTACCTCTTCTACAAATTCTTCACCTTTTATTTCTAAAAGTTTAGATGAATAGTACATTTTAATTTTTTCATTGGCTTTTAAAGTTTCCATAAGTGATTTATCCTCTGATTCATCCGAAGCTTCAGTTAAAAACATATGGATTTCTTTAGAGTATTTTGTTAAAAATAATGCTTCTTCAGCGATTTCTTTACCCTTTCCGAAAAGTGAAACGCTCATATTTCTAGTGAAAGCACCATCACAAGTAGCACAGTAAGAAACTCCTTTACCTAAATACTGTTCTTCACCAGGTAATTTTTTAGCACCATTTTTTGCCCAACCACTTGCAATAATAACAGTTTTAGCTGCAAAGTTATCTTTATCAGTTTTAACTATTTTATTTTCACCAAGTAGATCAAAACCTAAAAATGTAGCATCTACAAATTCTACATTAAATTTTAAAGTTTGTTCTTTCATTAAATTATAGATATCTTTACCAGTAGGTGATCCTTGAATTCCAGGATAGTTTTCAATCTTGTGGGCCATAAGTAAGCTTCCAACAGTTGGTTTTTCAATAACTAATACTGACAAGTTTGATCTTCCTGCATAAAGTGCAGATGTTAAACCTGCGGGTCCAGCTCCAATAATAACAACATCATAAATTTTATTTTCCATATTAAGTCCTCCTAAAACATTCCTTGGGATTTTAATACTCTTCTCTCCTCCCCTAAAAGTGTAGGTTCAGTGTGGGCACTATACACTATAGTATCTTCTGGATAGTTCTCACAAATCTTTTTTAAACTTCTTTGTAATTGTGATAAATTTCCAGTTGGTAGATCATATCTACCGTAGCTTCTTCTAAATAGTGTGTCGCCAGAGATCATAAAATTAGCTTCTTTGTTATAAAAACATTTCGAACCAATTGTATGACCAGGAGTATCAATAACTTCAAATCCAAAAATAGAATCTCCCTCTTTTAAAGGAGTAAAATCACCTGTATATACAAAGTCAAATCCTTGTATAGCGTAAGATAGATTTAAAGAAGCGTCTGTTAGGAACTTTTCTTCCTCTTTTCCTATGAAAAGTTGTACCTCAGGAAAAATATTTTTAATTTCATTTATTCCACCGATATGGTCTCCGTGACCATGAGTTAAAATAACATTTTTTAAAGTTAAATTATGCTCTTTTATAAAAGAAACAATCCCTGCTAATCTTGTATCGCTACAATCAAAAAGAGAAGCCTCATTTTTATCATTCCAAACTAAATAACAGTTTGTCATATAGCTTCCTAAAGGAAAGGCTTTAATTTTCATTAAAATTACCTCCAAATATATTCTTTTTCCTAATTATACATTATTTTAGTATTTTTTTCTATGAAAATCTTTTTTAATAAAAAAGAGAGGAAAATCCTCTCTAAGTTTATAAAAATGTTCTTAATACTTTTTTTATCATTTCGATACGATCTTCAATTGACGAGATAACAAGATACTCAGTTTCCTCATGAGAATTTCCTCCAATAGGGCCAATCCCATCTAAGACTCCAACTCCAAGTATTCCTAAGAAGTTAGCATCAGAGCCACCACCAGTTTTTTCCCATTCAGCTTTAATTCCCAATTCAGCTTTTGCAACATCAAATTTCTCTAAAAGAACTTTTGAAAGATTATTTAAAACAAGAGGAGGTCTATATCCAATCTCTTTTACTTCTATTTCAATTCCATTTACATAAGGAGTTGACTTTAAAGTATCTAAAGTTTTGATAATATTTTCAAAATGTTTTATATCATGAGAACGACCTTCAAATTTTATAACAGCTTTATCAGGAACGGTATTTACACCAAAGCCACCATTTATAACTCCAACATTTATAGAGTTTCCAATCTCTAAATTTTGAAGTTTTGAAATTTCTAAAACCCATCTTGAGGCTTCTATGATAGCATTGATTCCATTTTGTGGTGCGATTCCTGCATGAGCCGCTTTTCCCTTGAAAGTAATCTCATATTTAACTAAACCTTTTCTTTCTGAAACCATATTTCCATTTTTTCTAGCAGGTTCAAAAACTAAAGCATATTTTGTTTTTTTCCCCATTTCAGTAATTAAATCTCTAGAGATTAAAGAGCTAATCTCTTCATCTGTATTTATAATAATACAGATATTTAACTTTGAATCTTTAAACTCCTTCGCAACTTCATACATAGAAAGTAATCCTGATTTCATATCGTAAACACCAGGTCCGGTAGCGATATCTCCATCTATTTTAAATGGTCTTTTAGCTACAGTTCCCTCAGGAAAAACAGTATCGTTATGTCCAATAAAAAGAAAATCAAAATTTTCGACATCTCTATTTTTTATAACAAGAACAGGATTATTTTTATTTAATTCATGATATTCAACAATCCAATCGCAATAAAGCTCTTCAAAAAACTTCGTTACAATTTTAAGACCATCAGGAGTGTTACTTCCACAATCTACATTAACTAAAGTTTCTAAATTTTTTAAATATTTATTTAAATCCATAAAATCCCCCATTTAATATAAATTATCCAAATAAAATCATATTTGAAACTAATAAAACAATTAAACCAACAAGCATAGGTAAGAAAGTTCTTCTTACAACTAAGAAAGGTGAAACACCAGAGATACCGCAAACAGCAACAATAACAGCAGTTATAGGAGAAACACTTCTAGCAATTCCAGATGCAAGTTGCATAGGCATAGCAATAACAACAGGATCTATATTGACAGAAGCTGCAACAGTAGGAGCAAGGGCAGCAAAAGCGAAGAATGGAGCATTTCCAGATCCCATAATAACAGATGATGCAGAGATAACACCAGTCATAACAAGAATCATAGGTTGAACACCAAGACCTGCATGTTTTGTCCATTCGATAATACTATCGATAACTCCAACTTTAGTAAGTCCGTAAGCAAAGAACTGACCCGCAACAATAAGTGTTATAACAGCCGCAAATTGAGAACCCATAGAATTAAAAACTATTTTTAAATCAGTGATTGTATTTTTGAAAGTACGTCTTCTTACTCCTTCAACAACCATACTAACAGTGATACTTAAAAGCATTGCAACTTCAACATTCATTTTGATACTACTTTTGAAAAGTGAACTAAATCCTAATATTATAACCAAAGGAATAATCGGGAATAATGCATAGAATCCAGGAGCCTCTTCCGAATTATCAGCTTGAGTTGCTTCTTTTTTGATTTCACTTTCATCATATGAAAGATTCTTATCTCCGATTTTTTGAACAAAATAATGCGTTAAAGCGATAGCAGTGATAACAAAAACAGAGACAGGAAGTTGATATTTAACAAAATAAAGAGCTGCGTCTATATTTGCTGTTTTAGCAGCAAGAACTGAGTTTCCAGATGCAGGTCCTAAATCAAGGCAGGCAGTTGTTCCTATAACGGCTGTAGCTGAAAGTGGACTAGCACCAAGAGAAACTAGTATAGGATAAACAGTTACCATAAGTAAAACTCCAAGACCTGATGCACTAGGAATAAATATATTTAATATCTGTCCAAGAATATAAGTTAAAGCTAAAACAAGATATGGAGAGTTAAGTTTCTTCATAGGTTTTGTTGTAATTTTAACAAGAGCCTTACTAGCCCCGATATGATCCATATATTTAGCAAATCCACCAACAACCATAATAGTTAATCCTAAACCGGCTGTTGTTTTAGAGAAAGTATCTTTTAGATATTGGAATATGTCTAAAAAATTAGATCCTAGAGAAGCCTTTTCACTTAACATGGGTGTGTCGTTAAATAAAATTGCGGTACAAAGTAAAAGAAATCCTCCTACAAATAGGACCCCTTGAGGATAATATTTTTTAACTATAAAATATCCCACAAAAAAGATGATTAAAAGTGTGATGAAAAAAATCATTGAGTAGTTTCCTCCTTAAAATTTAATTAACATTCAAAAATAAAACTGTATAAAAATAGTGTTGATAAATTTATTTAAGAACATTTTTCACTAATTATACATAGTTTGTACACAACTGTCAACAAATGAAAAATATATTTTATTAATGGTAACGATTAACCGTTTATTAAGCGAGTTTTGGTTAAGTTTTCATAAAAAATGAAAAAATAAAAAAAAATAGTTGACGTGAATACTAGTGTAATACTATAATTTAAGTAAAAAGTGTTCTTTTAATGAAGTAATTCATTTGTTTTCAGAACAGTAATTTTTGAAAAAATACTTTTAAAATGGAGGAATGGAATGAAGTATAGTTACTATCCAGGTTGTACCTTAAAAACTAAAGCAAAAGATTTAGAGAATTATGCTTTAGATGCAGCTAAAAAGCTAGGAATATCAATGGAAGAGATTGAAAATTGGCAATGCTGTGGTGGGGTATATCCTCAGAGTGACGGAGAGGTAGCGCATAAACTTTCATCAGTTAGAAGCTTAATTTCAGCAAGAGATAAAGGAGAAAAACTTTTGACTCTTTGTTCAGCTTGTCACAATGTTATAAAAAGAGTTAATAACGATATGAGAACAAAACCAAATGTTAGAAAAAAAGCGAACTTATACTTAGAGGTTGAGAATGAGTATGTTGGTGAAACAGAGGTTGTGCATTATTTAGAGATGTTAAAGAATGATGTTACTTTTGAGAAATTAAAGGCAAAGGTTACTAATCCTTTAAAAGAAAGAAAAATCGGAGCTTATTATGGTTGTCTATTGTTGAGACCACAAAAAGAGATGACTTTTGATAATCCTGAAAATCCCAAAATAATGGAAGATTTTATAGAAGCTTTAGGTGCAAAGGCGATAAAATATCCTTATAGAACAGAGTGCTGTGGTGGATATTTATCTGTAAATAATAAAGAGCTAGCTGAAAATATGAGTGAAAAAATTCTAAAATCAGCAGAGTTAAATGGAATAGAGGAAATTATAACAGCTTGCCCTCTTTGTAAATATAACTTAGAGGAGAAAAATTCTAAGATAAAAGTTACATATTTTACTGAGTTATTAGCAGAAGCTTTAGAGATTAAAGCAGAGGAGGAGTAATGTTTAAAGGGAAAATAAATCCTAAAAGAAACTCAGAAGTAGAAAAAGTACTTGAGTTAAGCAAAGAAAAAATAGATGACTGCATGCAGTGTGGAAAATGTTCTGCAGGATGTCCAGCAAATGCAGGAATGGACGTTTTACCTCACCAAGTTATAAGATTTTTACAAATTGGAGATGTAGAAAAGTTAAGGGAATCTAAATCTATTTGGAACTGTGCAGCTTGTTTTACTTGTGAATCGAGATGTCCTAGAAATGTCAGTGTTTCAAAGTTAATGGAAGCAGTTAGACAAACAGTTGTTAGAAAGCAAGGAGAGGATAGATTAACTCCTGAGTTTGTAGCAAAAATAATGCAAGATAGAAAAATGCCACAACAAGCAGTAGTAAGTGGATTCCGTAAATATACTAAGTAATTTTTTTAATTAAGGGAGGAAAATCAGTGCGTAGAATAGGGGTGTTTGTTTGTTGGTGCGGAAGTAACATTGCTGGTACTGTAGATGTAGAAAAAGTAAGAGATGCAGTAAAAGATATGCCAGGAGTTGTACATTCAGTAGACTACCAATATATGTGCTCAGAGGTAGGGCAAAACTATTTAAAAGATGCAATAAAAGAGAAAAATTTAGATAGAATTGTTGTAGCGTCATGCTCACCTAGAATGCATGAGGCAACATTTAGAAAAGCAGCTGAAACAGCGGGATTAAATCCGTATTTAGTTGAAATAGCAAATATAAGAGAACATTGTTCTTGGGTTCATAAAGATAAAGAGGTTGGAACAGAAAAAGCGATATCTTTAACAAAAGCAGCGATAGCTAAAGCGACATTAAATGAAGAGTTAGTAGCTGGAACAACTGCAGTTGAAAAAAGAGCTTTGGTTGTTGGAGGTGGAATTGCAGGTATTCAAGCAGCTTTAGATATAGCTGATGCAGGATATTTAGTTGATATTGTTGAACAAACACCAAGTATTGGTGGAAAAATGGCTCAAATAGATAAAACATTCCCAACATTAGATTGTTCAGCTTGTATATTAACACCTAAAATGGTTGATGCAGCAGCTCATCCAAATATAACTTTGTATACTTATAGTGAGATAGAAAGTGTAAATGGGTTTGTTGGAAACTTTAATGTTGCAATTAAAAAGAAACCAAGATATGTAGATATGGATAAGTGTACAGGATGTGGAGTTTGTATAGAAAAATGTCCGTCGAAAAAAGGAAGAAGTGAATTTGAAGAGGGATTAGCAACAAGAACAGCAATATATACTCCCTTTGCTCAATCAGTTCCAAAGGTTCCGGTTATAGATAAAGAGCAATGCTTAAAGTTCAAAACAGGAAAGTGTGGAGTTTGTTCAATTGTATGTGGAACAAAAGCTGTGAAGTTTGATCAAGAGGAAGAGATTGTAAATCAAAAGTATGGAGCTATAGTTTTAGCAACAGGATTTGATCTTATAAAACTAGATAACTTTGGAGAGTATGCATATGAGCATCCAGATGTAATAACAGGGTTAGAGTTTGAAAGATTGACGAATGCAGCAGGACCAACAAAAGGAAAGTTTGTAAAACCATCAAATGGAGAAAGACCTAAGAAAGTTGTTTTTGTACAATGTGTTGGATCAAGAGATACAAGTGAGAGAGGAAAATCTTACTGTTCAAAAATTTGTTGTATGTATACAGCAAAACATGCAATGCTGATAAAAGATAAATATCCTGACACAGAAGTTTATGTATTCTATATAGATGTTCGTACACCTGGAAAAAACTTTGATGAGTTCCATAGAAGAGCAGTAGAAGAATACGGGGTTCACTACATAAAAGGAATGGTTGGAAAGGTTATTCCAGAAGGAGAAAAACTTATGGTTCAAGCTGTTGATTCTCTTGCAGGTGTTCCATTAGAGATAGATGCGGATATGGTAGTTTTATCATCGGCAACAGTAGCTAAACCAGATGCAGTAGCATTGAAAAGAAAACTAAATATCAGTAGTGATTTAAATAACTTCTTTACAGAAGCTCATCCAAAATTAAAACCAGTTGAAACTGCTTCAGCAGGAATATATTTAGCAGGAGCTTGCCAAGGTCCAAAAGATATTCCTGAAACAGTAGCTCAAGCGAGTGCAGCAGCAGCAAAAACGATAATTCTTCTAAGTAAGAAAGAGTTAACTAACAACGCTTGTGTTTCAAGTGTAAATAAAAATATGTGTAGTGGGTGTAAAGCTTGTTCTAAGATGTGTCCATATGATGCTATAAAAATAAAAATGGTAGATGTGTATGATCATGGAAAAGTTATCAGAAAAGAGGTTGCTGAAGTAAATGAGGCACTTTGTCAAGGATGTGGAGGATGTACTGTTTCTTGCCGTCCGGGAGCTATAGATTTAAAAGGATTTACGAATAAACAGATAATGGCGGAGGTAGACGCAATATGTCTTTAGAAATAAATAAGAACGAAGAGTTCAAACCACTAATCGTTGCATTTTGTTGTAACTGGTGTAGTTATGCAGGAGCGGACTTAGCGGGAACAAGTAGATTAAATTACCCAGCAAATGTAAAGATAATTCGTGTTCCTTGCTCATGTAGAGTTAATCCTAACTTTGTACTTCGTGCATTCCAAAAAGGAGCTGATGGAGTTGTAATGGCAGGATGTCATCCAGGAGATTGTCACTACTCTACAGGAAACTATTATACAAGAAGACGTTTCTCAGTATTTACAAATCTTTTACAATTTATGGGAATAGAGAAAGAACGTTTTAAAGTTGATTGGATATCAGCAGCTGAAGCAAATAAGTTTTCTACAGTTATGAATGATATTTTAGAAAAAGTTCATACACTAGGACCTAATAGAAAGTTGAGGGATACGAGATGGGAAAGATAGAGATGATATTAAAAGCAAAAGAGGATTTTATATCAAAAAAAATTGATATGATAATTGGATGGAAAAAAGAGGATGATTCAATAGAGTCAATACCGGCATTTATAGATGAAGAGTCAGAACTAGATACACTGATTTTTGATGAATATTGTGTAAATAATTTAGCAAAATATTTAATAGAAGAGACTCATAACGGAAAAAAAGTAGGAGTTTTCTTAAAAAAATGTGATAGAAAAGGTTTTGATCAAATTATAATGGATAATAGATTATCAAAAGAAAACGTTGTAGTTTATGAAGTTGCCTGCGATGGAATGAAAGATTTTGTTACAGGAGAGGGATTTAAAAAGTGTGAAACTTGTTTAAATGAAAATTTAGATAAGTATGCTGAAGTAAAAGAGATTGAAAATATGAGTTATGATGAAAGATATGAGTACTGGATGGGAGAGTTATCAAAGTGTATTAGATGTAACGCTTGTAGAAATATCTGTCCTGCTTGTAACTGTGAAACTTGTGTTTTTGAAAATAAAGATGAGGATGTTTTAGGAAAAGCAAACAATGAAAGTGAAACAGGATTTTATCAGATTATAAGAGCTTATCACGTAGCTGGGCGTTGCTCGGATTGTGGAGAGTGTGAAAGAATTTGTCCTGTAGGAATTCCTTTAGGAAAAATAAATAGAAAGATTATAAAAGATTTAGAGGAGCTTTATGGAGCTGAAGAGGATAGTCTTTCAAACTTTGATATAGAGGATAAAGATAGTTTTTCAGATAAAAAAGGAGGGAAGTAATGAAAAAATTATTTAAAAATAATTTAGATAATCTTTGGAAAAAAATAGATGAAGAGTATAATCTATTCCTTCCTAAAATGGATAAAGGAACTTTAAAGTTTAAAAATTTTCATGAAGATGGAGAGGTAGATTTAAAAACTTTAAAAACAGCAGTTCCTTTAAAAAACTTTGTATTTCCTCAAAGTGAAACTTATTTAAAATTTAAAACAGAGAATAAAAAGATAAAATTCAGTGTTGAAAGTGTATCAGAGGATAGATATGTAATTTTTGGAGCAAGACCTTGTGATATAAAATCATTAGAAATTTTAGATAATATATTTTTAAGAGAACCAGTAGATACTTATTATAAGGCTCATAGAGATAGAGGTATTGTTATATCTTTAGCTTGTAACAACATCGAAAGTAGTTGTTTTTGCGAAGTTTTTGGAGTAGAGCCAGCAGGAGTTTTAAAATCTACAGATGTGGCCCTAGTTGATTGTGGGGATTTCTATTATTGGAATGAAGTTAGTGAAAATGGTAAGAGATTAACTGAGTTACTTAAAGATATTTTAGAAGATGTAAAATCAGAAGATGAAATTTTATATAATGAAGCAAAAGAGAGAATTACAAAAATGTCTGCAGAAAATACCTTAAATAATTTAGAAATTGATAAAATTGGAGATTTAAAAGAGGTATTTGAAAATGAAAAAGTTTGGAAAGATTTAGCAAGAAGATGTTTAGCTTGTGGGTCTTGTACTTATGTTTGTCCAACTTGTCACTGTTATGATGTAAAAGATTATGCTGGAAATAATGGTGGAGAGAGATTTAGATGTTGGGATTCGTGTATGTATTCAGATTTTACACTGATGGCTCATGGAAATCCTAGAACAACTCAGATGCAAAGAGTAAGACAAAGATTTATGCATAAGTTAGTTTATTATCCAGCTAATCATGATGGCGTATACTCATGTGTTGGATGTGGAAGATGTATAGAGAAATGTCCTGTGCATTTAGATATAGTAAAAGTAATAAAAAAATTGGTGGTGAATAAATAATGGCTTGTACATGTCATGAGAAGGATCCTTTGGTTCCACAGTTAGCAAAGTTAGAGTTTGTAAGAAGAGATACTCCAGATGTAACAACATTTAGAATAGTATCAAAGGATGGTAAAGCACCATTTGAATTTATGCCAGGACAATGTGCTATGATATCTGTTCCTCCATTGGGAGAAGCTATATTTTCAATAACTTCATCACCAACGGAAGAGGGATATATAGAGTGCAGTATAAAAAAATGTGGAGTAGTAACAGACTACTTACATACACTAGAAGCTGGAGATGAAATAGGAATAAGAGGACCTTATGGAAATAACTTCCCAGTAGAACTTTTAAAAGGAAAGGACCTTTTATTTATTGGTGGAGGAATCGGATTAGCTCCTTTAAGATCGGTTATAAACTATGTTATGGATAAAAGAGATGAGTTTGGAAAAGTTGATATAGTTTACGGAGCAAGAACTCCAGAAGATTTAGTTCATCCAAAAGATATATTTGGAGTTTGGCCTAATTCAAAAGATACAGATGTACATTTGACAGTAGATAGAGAAGCTGAAAACTGGAATGGTCATGTTGGGTTTGTACCTAGTTATATAAAAGAATTAGGGTTTGATACAAACAAAGTTGCTTTAGTTTGTGGGCCACCAATTATGATTAAATATGTTCTTCAAGGGTTGGAAGAGATTGGTTTTAAAAAAGAGCAGGTTTATACAACTTTAGAGTTAAAAATGAAGTGTGGTTTTGGAAAATGTGGTCGTTGTAATATCGGAGACAAATATGTTTGTAAAGATGGACCTGTATTCAGATGTGATGAGATAACAGAACTTCCAGATGAATATTAATACTTTGCTAGGAGGAATAAAAAAGTGACAGATAAAAAAATGGTAGATATATATATATTAGGTAAGAGATACTCTGTTCCTAATACATTAACAATAATGGAATCTATGGAGTATGCTGGATATCAACTTAAAAGAGGGTGTGGATGTAGATCAGGATTCTGTGGAGCGTGTGCAACTGTTTATAGAGTAAAGGGAAACAAAGAGATGAAAGTTGTTTTAGCTTGCCAAAGTAAGGTTGAAGACGATATGTACTTAACTCAGATTCCATTTTTCCCAGGGGATAAGGGAAGTTATGATATAAATGAGTTAGATGCAACAGCAGATTCGATAGCTAAATACTATCCAGAGATATACAAGTGTATAGGATGTAACTCTTGTACAAAAGGATGCTCTCAAAGCTTAGAGGTAATGCAGTATATTGGATACGCTCAAAGAGGAGAGTTAGAGAAGTGTGCTCATGCATCATTTGACTGTGTATCTTGTGGAATTTGTGCAACAAGATGTCCAGCTGGGATAACTCACTATAATGTAGGACTACTAGCTCGTAGATTGACAGGTAAATATATTGCAGCTGAAACAACTCACTTAAATGATAGAGTGAAAGAGATTGAAGCTGGAGAGCATAATTTAGCTTTAGAAGAGTTAATGAAAAAGGATATATCAGAATTAAAAGATCTATATAATAATAGAGACATAACAAAATAGAGAGTTGGAGGAGTGGTTATGTATACACCAGAGATGAGGGAGCTAATAAAAAAAGTTGAAGCGACACGTGCTGAAAGAATAGCTCAAGGGGATTACCCAAGAATGACAGCGGATGAGAAAACAGAGGTTTTAAGAGAGAATCATCCGGATTATATAGAATCTGGATTTGTTCAAATAAAAGTAGGAAAAAATAAAGGAGAGAAAGTACCTAACGAGTTAGGAGCTTTACTTCATGGAAAAAGTAGATTAGAAAATATAGAGATAGATTTAAATAAAGTTGATTATGAAGCTGATGTTTTAATCATAGGAGGGGGAGGAGCTGGAGCCGCTGCTGCCTTAGAAGCTCACAAAGCTGGAGCAAAAGTAATAATCACAACAAAATTACGTTTTGGTGATGCTAATACTATGATGGCAGAGGGTGGAATTCAAGCAGCAGATAAACCTGATGATTCACCAGCAAAGCACTATTTAGATGTTATGGGTGGAGGTCACTATTCAAATGTTCCCGAGTTAGCAGCAGCTTTAGTAAAAGATGCTCCTTTAGCTATAAAATGGTTAGATGATTTAGGAGTTATGTTTGATAAAGAGATTGATGGAACTATGGTTACAACTCATGGTGGAGGAACATCAAGAAAAAGAATGCATGCGGCAGCAGATTATTCTGGAGCTGAAATAATGCGTGTTCTTAGAGATGAAGTTCAAAATAAAGAGATTGAAGTACTAGAATTCTCACCAGCAGTAGAACTGATTTTAGATACAGATGGAAAAGTTGCAGGAGCAGTTTTATACAATATAGAAACTGAAGAGTACCATGTAGCAAAAGCTAAAGCGGTTATATTAGCAACAGGTGGAGCAGGAAGACTTCATTATCAAGGGTTCCCAACATCCAATCACTATGGAGCAACAGCTGATGGATTAGTTTTAGGATATAGAGCTGGAGCTAGATTAGCATTTGCTGATACAATTCAGTATCATCCAACAGGAGTTGCATTCCCAGCACAAATATTTGGAGCACTAGTAACAGAGAAAGTTCGTAGTTTAGGAGCTACACCTTTAAATATTGATGGAGAACAGTTTGTATATCACCTAGAAACAAGAGACGTTGAAGCATCAGCTATCATTAGAGAGTGTAACAAAGTTGGTAAAGGAATAGAAGCTCCAAATGGAGTGAAAGGTGTTTGGTTAGATACTCCACTGATAGAGATTTTAAATGGGCCTGGAACTATAGAGAAAAGAGTTCCTGCAATGATGAGAATGTATCAGAAGTTTGGAATTGATATGAGAAAAGAACCAATTTTAATCTATCCAACTTTACATTATCAAAATGGAGGGTTACTAATTAAAGAGGATGGATCAACAGAGATTGAAAATCTTTATGTAGCGGGAGAAGCAGCAGGAGGAATTCACGGTAGAAATAGACTTATGGGTAACTCACTTTTAGATATAATCGTATTTGGAAGAAGAGCTGGAGCATCTGCAGGAGAAGTTTCTAAGAGTATAGAATTAAAAGACTTAACATTAAGTCATGTAAATTCATACCATGAGATGTTGAAATCTGAAAATTTAGAAGAGGCTAAGGCATCACCGATGTTATTACCTCATTATACACATAGAGGGAAGTAGACATGGGAAAAGAATACGATGAAACCTTAAATAAGAGTTTGAGAATATCTGTTTCAGTTTTCTGGTGTGTTTTTTTACTAAAAGTTTTATTGAATGCAAATCCATTTTATGCTGCTATAGCAGCAGTATCTTGCTTGCAAGGAACTGTTAAAGATTCTGTAAAAGTAGGTATAGAAAGAGTAATTGGAACAATATTTGGAGGGCTAATGGGACTATTAGCCATCTATTTTATAACTACAGAAGCAAGTGATTTTAAAGGAAGCATTATTATGGCTCTTTCGATGGTTATAATTATATTTGGATGTACTTATGTATTAAAGAAACCATCGTCTAATACAATAGCTTGTATTGTTTTCTTAGGAATAGCAACAAATATGGAGGGGCGTGATCCTTACTTTTGGGCTGGAAAAAGAATTTTAACAACAATAGTTGGAGTTATAATAGCTTTAACTTGTAACTGGATATTAAATGGAGAGTACAAGTATTTAGAGAGATATAAAGATAGGTATAAAAAAAGTAGGATGTAAATCCTACTTTTTCTATTATTAAAATAGTTATTTATTTTTTTACAAGACCAATTCCATCTCCAAATGGAAGAAGAACGAAATCATGATTTTGAGAAAGATAAGTTATAAACTCATCAAGTCTTCTAACTATAGTTTTAAATCTTTTTGGATACTCTTTATACAGATATCCTCTGAACATGATGTTATCAATAAAAATCATACCATTTTCAGTAAGTCTTTCAAATGAATCGTTGAAAAATTCCATATAGTGACCTTTTGAAGCATCAATAAAGATAAAGTCAAATTTTTCATTTAATTTTTTAACCTCTTCAGTTCCGTCTCCTAAAATAAGATTAACAGAATCTAAAAGGTCTCCTTTTTTGAAATTTTCTAAAGCTTGATTGTATCTTACTTCATCAATTTCAATAGTAGTCAATTTACCACCATTTTTTTTAGCAACTCTTCCCATTATAGTTCCAGAGTATCCAATTGCAGTTCCAATCTCAAGTATATTTTTAAAATTGTGACTAGAAACTAAAAAATCTAGATACTTAGCAACTTCCTTTGTAACGATAGGCACGTTGTGCTCTAAAGCAAAAGCCTCCATCTCTAAAATTAAAGAGTCTGTTTCCTCTATTTTACTAACAACATAGCCGTTAGCTTCTTTTAATTCATCTAACATTATTCAAAATCCTTTCTTAGCTTAATAATATAGAAATTATCTAAAATTTCTTCTGTATAATCAATTAAAAATCCACCGATTTTATCAAAGTGCCCATTTACATTTTCAGGCATCTCAAATTTTTGAACTGAGAAGTTTTTGTGGTTATTTAAAAACTTTTCAACATTATCACTATTTTCTTCTGAGAATATAGTGCAAGTACTGTAAACTAAATCTCCACCAACTTTTAATGTAGTTGCAGCAGATTCTAAAATATCATATTGTAATCCAGCTAACTCATTAACATTAGCCATGTTTTTATTGTAAAGAGCTTCGGGTTTCTTTCTTAAAACTCCATATCCACTACAAGGAGCATCTACAAGAATTTTATCAAACTTTTGTCCTTGCTCTTTAAGTTTTCTAGCATCTAGCTTGATAGCTTTAACATTTGTAAGACCTAATTTTTTTAGATTTTCTTCAATAATTTTTATCTTATGTTGATGAATATCTAAAGCATAAATCTCTCCGGTGTTATTCATAAGCTCACCAAGAACAGCAGTTTTACTTCCAGGTGCACTACAAGTATCAACAACTTTTTCTCCAGCTATTGGATTTAAAATTTTAGCAGCAAGATAAGATGAACCATCTTGAGCTATGATTTTACCATCTTTAAACTCATCAGTATGTAAAACAATACCTGAATCAATATAATATATAGTATCCACTTTCTTAATTATATCAATTTTTAAAGTTTTCAAAAGAGTTTCAAACTCCTCTTCAGAATATTTTAAAGTGTTTACTCTAATACTCATATAAGGTACTTTTTTTAGTGAAATTAGAACTTGTTCTGTATTTTCTTTGTACTCTTTTTTGATTTTGTCATAGAACCATTTTGGATAAGAGTATAAAAGATCTAATTTATCCTCTTCTTTAAGCTTTTGAATCTCTTCATCTTTTTCTCTTAAATAACTTCTAATAACTCCATTAACAAATTTACTAACAGGAACTCCAAATTTCTTTTTAGTTAATTCAGTTGCTTCCCAAGCTACTCCTTTATCGTCACTTTCCATAAAAGTAGCTTGATAAATAGAGATTTTTAAAAGATTTTTAATCCAATTTTTTTTAACTGCTTTAGTTCTTTTTTCTAATTGATAGTTTAAATAGATGTCGTTTCTAATAACACCGTAAAAAACTTCGGTGATAAATCCACGTTCACCTTTACTTAAATTATTTTTTGAAAAATATTCATTTAAAAGAATGTTAGAATATTTTCCTTTTTCAAACTCACTTAATAAACCAATTACTCTTTGTTTTATATTCAATATAATCTCTCCTAACTATATAACTTTATATAACTCATCACTTTCAGGTGAAGAAATTTTGATTCTTTCACCATTTTTTATTAAAACTTTCTCATTAGAATTTGTAAATACTCCGATATCAAAAGCTTCAATACCATTTTTTTTCAATTCATTAATTAGTAACTCTGAATTTTCTTCGCTGACAACCATAAGCATAGTTCCACTTGAAATAAGCTTTAGAGGATCTATTTTAAAGTATTTACAAATCTCTTTTGTGCATTGATGAATAAATATTTTATCATATGAAATCTCCAAACCTAAATTATAGAAGCAACTAGATTCCCAAAGAGCACCTAAAAGCCCACCTTCTGTTACATCATGCATACCTTTTGAAAACTTATTAGCCACAACTCCATCTTTAACAACACTAGTTAAATCTAAAAGATTTTTTGCAAATTGGATAGTTTCTTTTGGAAAAACATCTAAAAGTTCCAGCTCTTTTTCAAAAGCAATAATGCCAGTTCCCTCAATTCCAACTCCTTTAGTTATGATTAACCTATCTCCAGCGACAATAGTTTCTCTTTTTTTAAAGTCAGATTTTTTTCCTATTCCAATAGATGTAGCAGATATGATCGTTTTGTTGACTGCTGCTGTTATCTCTGTGTGTCCTCCGATTATAGAAACTCCAAGTTTGTCAGCTTCCTCTTGGGCTTCTTTCATAATCAAAGCAATCTCTTCTTTTTGAGTGTGTGGAGGAGCTAAGATAGTAAGCATTATACCAGTTGGAGAAACTCCCTCTGTAGCAATATCGTTACAGTTGATGTTGATTGCAAGTTTTCCAAGTCCAGTACTAGTTCCAGTTATAGGGTCTGTAGATAGATAAACAACTTCATCTCCAACTTCAATAGCTGCACAGTCACTTCCAACTTCACCAGCAGAAAGAATTCTTTCGTTACTATTTTTTATATTTTTAAAAATTAAATCATTTAAATCTGAAATAGTAAGTTTACCAATTTTCATATTTATCCCTCACATGCAGTAGAATTTTAATATATTATACTATATTTTACAAAAATAAAAAACCCTTACTTATATTTAAGTAAGGGTCAAAGTTATTTAGAATAAACCTGTAATAGTACCGTTTTCATCGATATCAATAAGTTCAGCTGCAGGAACTTTAGGAAGTCCAGGCATATCAATGATACCACCCGCCATAGCAATAATGAATCCAGCTCCAGCGGCAAGTTTAATTGTATCAATCTCAACAGTGAAATCAGTTGGTCTTCCAAGAAGATTTGCTTTGTCAGATATTGATTTTTGAGTTTTTGACATACAGATAGGAAGATTACCATATCCTAGCTCTTCAAGTTGTTTAATAGTTTTATTAGCAGCTGCAGAGAAAGAAACTCCGTTAGCTCCATAAATCTCTGTACAAATTTTAGAGATTTTATCTTTAATAGGTAGTTCTAAATCATAAAGAGGTTTATAGTTAGCAGTGTTTTCTTCAATTTTTTGAAGAACTAATTTAGCCAATTCCTCTCCACCTTCTCCACCTTTAGCCCATACTTCACATAGAGCTACAGGTGCATCTAAAGATTCACAATGAGCTTTAATTAATTCAACTTCATTATCTGTATCAGTTACAAATTTGTTTATAGCAACAACAACAGGTAGATTGAATTTTTTCATATTTTCGATATGTTTATCAAGATTAGCTAAACCTAATTTTAAAGCATCTAAGTTTTCTTCATTTAAAACTTTTGCTCCACCGTGATGTTTAAGAGCTCTAACAGTAGCAACTATAACAACACAGTTAGGGTTTAAATCTCCTTTTCTACATTTTATATCTAAGAATTTTTCGGCTCCTAAATCAGCTGCGAATCCAGCTTCAGTAACAGCAACATCAGAAAGTTTTAAAGCTAATTTTGTAGCTAGAAGTGAGTTACATCCATGAGCTATATTAGCAAAAGGTCCTCCGTGGATGATAACAGGAGTATTTTCTAGAGTTTGAACTAAATTTGGTTTTATAGCTTCTTTTAATAATGCAGTAACAGCTCCAGAAATTTTTAAATCATTTATAGTTAAAGGTTTGTCACTATAATCATAACCAAATACAATTTTTCCAATATTTTCTTTAAGCTCTTTTAAAGAGTTTGAAAGACAAAGAGTTGCCATGATTTCAGATGCAACAGTTATTTGGAAAGAATCCTGTCTAGGATATCCATTTAATTTTCCACCAAGACCAACAACAATATTTCTTAAATTTCTATCATTCATATCAACAACTCTTTTCCAAGTTATTTTAGTATTGTCGATATTTAAAGTATTTCCTTGAGTGATATGGTTGTCAATACAAGCGGAAACAAGATTGTGAGCAACCCCAATCGCATGGAAATCTCCAGTAAAGTGAAGATTGATATCTTCCATAGGGATAACTTGAGAGAAACCTCCACCAGTAGCTCCACCTTTCATTCCAAAAACAGGTCCTAAAGAAGGTTCTCTAAGAGCTGCAACAGAGGATACACCAATTCTATTTAAAGCTTGAGTTAAACCAACAGTAACAGTAGATTTTCCTTCTCCTGCAGGCGTAGGTGTAATAGCAGTTACAAGAACTAATTTTCCATCTTTCTTAGTAGATAATTCATCTAATAGAGAAAGGTTAAGTTTAGCTTTGTACTTTCCGTAAGTATCGTAATAATCCTCGTTAATGTTTAGCTTAGAAGCAATATCAGAAATTTTTAATAAGTTTGCTTCTTGTGCAATTTGTATATCAGTTTTCATAGCCCCTCCTAAATAAAATAAATGTTTTTTAAGTAATTTAATTGTACTTTGTCAATATAATTGTACCTTAAAAAAGTGAAAAAAGAAAGGGGGAGATACATTTAAAATAAAAAATTGATTTTTTTCGATATAAGAGGTATATAAAATAGGAAAGGGGAAAATATTGTTATGAATTAAATAGAATAAATTGTTGTTTGAACTTTAATATAAGGAGGGATCATGATTAGGAATGAGGATATTTTGTTAGCTAAGCAGGGAGACGTAGAATCAATAGAGAAAATAGTCGCAGAATATAAAAATCTTATTTACATGAGAAACAGAACTTTATTTTTAAAAGGTGCAGAACGAGAGGATTTAGTGCAAGAGGGAATGATAGGCTTAATGAAGGCTATTCGATCTTTTGACGAGAATAGGAGTGCATGTTTTAGCACCTTTGCATCTCTGTGTATAAAAAGACAGATCATAACAGCGGTTAAAAATTATAATTCAGAAAAAAATAGAAATTTGAATAGTGCTATGCAGGGAGAGGGGTATTCAGAAATTGAAGAGTTAATAAGATATAATAATCCGTCACTAAGATATTATACACCTGAACAGATTGTTATTGGAAAAGAGTTGATGAAATTACTTAAAAAATTTTTAAAGGTAAATTTAAGCGGTTTAGAAAAAGAGGTATTTTCATATATGGTTAAAGGTTATGGTTATTTAGAGATAGCTGAGGAGTTAGAAAAAGAACCTAAAGCGATAGATAATTCAATTCAAAGAATTAAAAAAAAGGTTGTAATATTTTTAGAAAAATATAATAAAAGTTGACAGAAGTGGTAGAAAATGAATATAATATGTGAAATTTATATTTTAATTCAAGGGAGAAGGTAATGATATTAGAAACAATAAAGAGTCAAAAAATAACTTTTGAACAAAAAGTTGTTACTCTAGCTAGATTAGCAGAAGGAAGTATAGAAGTTTTAAATAAAAGTGAAGCTTTGAAAAAATATATTGAAGACGGAATTATTTGTGATTTATTTGAAGGAAATGCACCTTATAGACCGAGATATATAGTTCCTGATTATGACGTGTTTATGCAAAATGGAAGTAAGTTTTTGAACTTAGATAAGCCAACGAATATTTGGGAAGCTGTTCATGGATTATTGATACTTTATAAGCATGTTCCTTCAATAACTACAATGCCTGTTTATTTAGGAAATATTGATTATTTATTAGAACCTTTTATTAAAGATGAAAGTGAAGCATATTTAGCGATAAAATTATTTTTAAAACATATAGACTCAACTATAACTGATTCTTTCTGTCATGCAAATATAGGACCAAAAGAGACAAAAGCGGGTCTTATCATTTTAAAAGTTATGAGAGAATTAGAATTACCAACACCGAACTTAACAATAAAATACGCAGAGGAAACATCTGATAAAATAGCAGTTGAAGCAATTCAAACAGCTCTTGTAACAGCAAAACCAAGTTTTGCAAATGACAAAATATTCAGAGATGACTTTAAAGGAGAGTACGGAATTGTAAGTTGTTACAATGGATTAAAAGTTGGTGGGGGAGCAAACACTTTAGTAAGAGTGAGATTGGGTGCTCTTTCAAAATTAGCTTCTTCAAAAGAGGAATTTTTAACTAAAGTTTTACCAGAAGTTTCAAAAGAGATGTTAAACTATATAGATGAAAGATCAAAGTTCGTAATTGAAGAAAGTGGATTTTATGAAAGTAGCTTCTTAGTTAAAGAGGGATTACTTGAAAAAGAGAAGTTCACAGGATTATTTGGATTTGTAGGACTAGCAGAATGTGTAAATAATCTTTTAGGAGCAACAGAGAAGAAAGATAGATTTGGATATTCAGAAGTAGCAGCAGATTTAGCCTTAGAAATAGTAAGATCAATGAGTAGCTTAGTTCAAAATCATAAAACAAAATATGCTGGAGAGTTTTTCGGAAATACTCACTTGTTACATTCACAAGTTGGTATTGATACAGATAGAAATGAAAGTCCAGGATGTAGAATTCCAGTAGGAGAAGAACCAGAGATATTTGAGCACATAGTTCAGTCAGCACCGTTCCATCAATATTGTCCAAGTGGAATTGGAGATATATTCGTATTCGACGAAACTTACAAAAGTAATCCTGAAGCGATTTTAGATATAATAAAGGGAGCTTTTGAGACTGATATGAGATTCTTCTCACTATATAGTGATAGTTGTGATGTAGTAAGAGTAACAGGATATTTAGTAAAAAGATCTGAAATGGAAAAGCTAGATAAAGGAGAGCAAGTTCTAAGAGATACAACTATTTTAGGAAAAGGTGCTAGAGATAATGCAAAAGCTTTAGGGAGAAAACTAAGAAGTGAGTAGTATAGAGTTAACTGCTAAAATAAATAAAATAATAAAATTTTCAAATGTTGATGGACCAGGAAATAGAATGGCAATATTTTTTCAGGGATGTAATTTCAATTGTGAATATTGTCATAATCCAGAAACAATAAATATTTGTAAAAATTGCTATAAATGTGTTGATGAGTGTCCAACTAATGCTCTTTACATAGAGAAAGAGAAAGTAGTGTGGAATGATTCTTTATGTTGCGAATGTGATAGATGTATAAAAAGCTGTGGATTTGATGCTTCACCTAAAGTTAAAGAATACAGTGTTAGCCAATTAGTAAAAGAGGTTGCGAAGGTAAAAGCTTTTATTAAAGGAGTTACTGTAAGTGGAGGAGAGAGTACCCTTCAATATAAATTTATCACAGAGTTCTTTAAGGAGATAAAGAAAAGTTGGCCAAACTTAACTTGTTTTGTAGATACGAATGGAAGTTTAGATTTAGAAAAGGATATTTATAAAGAGTTTGTGGAAGTAACTGATTCTTTTATGCTCGATGTTAAAGCTTGGAACGAAGAAGAGCATTTTAAATTAACAGAGAAAAGAGTTGAAAATGTAATTAAAAATTTAAATTTTTTAAAAGAGATAGGAAAACTATTTGAAGTTAGAACTGTCGTTGTTCAGGGAAAATTGAACAATAGAATGACGATAAAAAATGTATCTGAAGTCATAGCTAAAACAGATGTAAGGTATAAGATAATAAAATATAGACATTTTGGAGTTAGAGAAATTCTACAAGAAACTCTTTTACCACCTACAGACAAAGAATTAGAAGAGCTAGAAAGTTTGGCTCAAAAATTAGAAGTAAAAAACACCCTTATAATTTAGGGTGTTTTTTTGTTAATCAAATTTATAACCAAAACTAAATTGGAATAGATAATCATGAGATTCTTGAGCTTTTGATATATTAAACTTAATAGGGCCGATAAGGCTAAGATAATTTAGTCCAATACTCGCACCTTGAGAATAATCTTTCCAAAGTATGGATTTAGCATTATTAGTGAAATCTTCATCAACATATTTGTAAGTTGCAATATCCCAATGAGTACTAAAATAAAGATTTTCAATAATCTTTTGTTGAAGACCTAAACTAACTCCAAGAAGTGATGATAGATATTTTTCTTGGAAATAGTATCCACTAAAAGAAAACATATTTTGTGATAGGTCGTCAGATAGACCACCAAGTTTAATATATTTATCAGGAAGAATATCTTCTCCGCTGACATTACCTCCAAAAAGTTTAGCAGTTAGACTTGTACTATCTGTAATTGGAATGAAATTTGATGAGATGTAATTTGTAGAAAGGAAATTTAAATCATCTTTTCCTAAATTCCCACCCCATCTTTGAGAAACTTCACCTTTAAACCCTTTGGTAGGAAAGGCTGTAGAGTTAGTTTTATCCCAATTTATATTAAGAAAGATATCACCGTAACTTTTTGAATATTCAATAGATGTATCTAGAATATTTTTTATTTCAGAGTCTAAACTACTGTAGTTTAAGGAAGCACCGTAAGACAGTAAGAATAGATTTGAATATTGTGTTACAAATGCACTTTCAAGTTTTGTAACTTGACTTTTATAACTACCAATTTTATTTTTACCATGATAGATAAAAAATGGGTTTTCAGAATAGCTTATGCTACTAAGAACTCCAACTTTATTTGAAACACCGTAATAGGAGAAATTCTTTAGGTTAAGACCTAAATAATCTCCAAAAGTAGCTTCGACAGTAGACAAGGTTCCAATCTTTCCGAATGAACTTATATCAGTTCCAATAGAAAATGTAGTTCCGTAGTCAGTTTGATAATCCACTCCTAATCCAACTATATTAGTTGGAGTTTCTTCAACTTGGAGCTTCAAAGTGTTGTTGTCAAAAGAGTAGTATATTTTATTAACAAAGTTAAGACTATATGTTTTTAGCATTAAATTTTCTAAAGTATCTGGATTAACACTATTACCAAATGAGCTTTTGAAAATAGATTCAATAATCTCTTTATGATTTGCGTTTTCAGACTCACTAATAATCTCTAAGTTATCTAAGACAAAGTTATTTTTGAATTGTAACGAACTTTTTCTTTTATTTTGTTTAGGACCAAAAGATAAAATTTTGTTAATCTGTTTTCTTGCAGCAATCTCTCCAGAATTTTTAATTGATTTAAAATCATTAAAATCTGTGGTTTTATATTTTGAGACATCTGGTTCAATAAGAACAGTAGTTAGGTCTCTTTGTCTCTTAGTAGAACTTGTACTTTGTATAGCAACAATTTGATCTGCAACACTCAGAATATCATATTCCTCTTTTTTCTGTAAAGAACTTCCAACATCAACACCGATAACAATATCAGCTCCTAAGTTGAAAGCATCTTCCACTGGAAAATTTCTAGATAATAATCCATCCACATAATAATTGCCTCCAATTACAACTGGATCGAAAATAGTTGGGATAGATATACTTGCTGTAATAACTTGAGCAAGGTCTCCACTATTAAAAGATTTAGCTTTACCAGTATTTAAATCTGTTGCAATAATCTCTAAAGGAATTGGTAATTTTTTAAAATCTCTTGTTTGCTCAACATTCCAAAGCAGATTTTTCAAAGTAAGGTATATCTTTTGTGTATTTCTAATCCCTTTAGGTAATGCAAAGTTAAGAGAGTTATCATATTTTAATGAAAGATTGTAGTTTTTCATTAAAGATCTTTGGTCGATAGGAATATCGGCAAGGTTTGGACTATCATTAAAAGTTTCTTGCCAGTTAATATCTAGAACAAGCTTTTCAATCTGGTCAGGAGTGTATCCCGCAGAATAAAGAGCTCCTATAAGGGCTCCCATACTAGTACCAGTGATGTAATCAACTTTGATATTATTCTCTTCTAAAACTTTCAGTACACCAATGTGTGCGAATCCTTTAGCACCGCCACCACTTAGAACTAGTCCAATTTTAGGCTGTTTTTCCTCTTCTTTAAATCTCTCTATTTTTCTAGCTTCTAAAATTTGAATTTCTTTTTGTAATATTTTAATCTGTTCTTTTAATTTTTTAATCTCAATATCTTCAGCTGTTTTAGAAAAGCTAAATGAAAAAATAAAGGCGAATAAGAGAGTAAAAAAAAGATAATTTTTTTTCATTTCATTCCCCCAAATAAATTTTATTAAACTCTTCGAAGAAGTTAGGGAAAGTTTTAGAAACACAGTTTGGATCTAAAATTTTTATATTTGGAACTTTAAGGCCAATTAAAGTTAAAGACATAGCCATTCTATGATCATCATATGTTTCTAAAAAATCTCCTTTGTACTCATCTATAATTTTAGGAATAATTAAAAATCCATCTTGAAACTCTTCGAAGTTTCCGTTTAATTTTAAAATCTCATTTTTTAAAGCTGAGATTCTATCAGTTTCTTTTATTCTCATATTTTCAACGTCCCAAACTTTTGTGGGTGTTTTAGCAAATAAAGCGACAGCAGCAAGTGTTTGTGCAACATCTGGAATATCGTTCATGCTGAGCTCGATTCCGTTATAATTTTGAACTCCTTTAACTGTAATATTAGTGTCATTGAAAGAGATTACCTCTAATCCCATTTCGGTTAAAACATTTAAAAATTTAGAATCTCCTTGAATACTTTCTTTAAAAAAATTATTAAGAGTAACAGTAGAGTTACTTATAAGAGCCATAGCTAAAAAATATGAAGCGGATGACATATCACCTTCGATTAAATATTCAGAACAAGAATATTCTTGAGGAGTAATAAAAAGGCTATTATCCTTTTCTAAGAAATCGACACTAAAATCTTTCATCATTTTCAGAGTCATATCTATATATGGTCGAGATACAACTCTACTAGTAAATTTGATTTGTATAGGCGATTTAAAGTTAGGAGCAGCCATTAAAATAGATGAAATATATTGACTACTTTTACTGCAATCAATCTCTACATAATTTGAAGAAACGCCATTAGAAGTAATTCTAATAGGCGGAAATCCAATTTCATTCATATATTCAACTTTAACACCCAATTGAACTAAAGAATCAACTAAATCTTTGATAGGTCGTTGATTCATTCGCTCGTTTCCATATAAAGTAGCGGTCCCTGTTCCAGTTGCTAAATATGAGCTTAAGAATCTCATTGCAGTTCCGGCATTTCCGATATAAATTTCTAAATTATCAAATTTAGGATTTTTATTTCCTTTAATTTCTAAAGTTTTATTTTGTAAATCAAGTGTGATATTATTATTTAAACTCTTTAGAGCTTCAATCATATATTTTGTATCATCACTCAAAAGTATATTTTTCAAAGTTACATTTTTTCCAGAAAGAGCTGAAAGAATAAGAGCTCTATTTGTAATAGATTTTGAACCTGGAATATCAACAGTAACATTAAAATTTGTTTTAGGTCTTGGTTGGAAATAGTTCATAAAAAACTTCAACTCCTTAAAAAAATTTTCATTTAAATTATAGCAATTTTTCAAAGAAAATAATACAACAAAAATATTCTTTTTAGAGTTACAAGCAAATTGACAAAAACTCAAATAAACGGTATAATTACAGAAAAGTTAAATAAGACTATATATCGTATAGTTTGGAGGAAACAATTATGGAAATGAAAGATATAATAGAGATGGTTAACTATTTTTCTAATCAAGCTAAAAAAAGAGAGCTAACAGCTGAAGAAAAGCTTGAAAGAGAAAAATATAGAAAGTTATATTTAGAACAGTTTAAAGCACAAGTAAGACAGAAATTAGACAGCATCGAAATTGTCGATGAAGCAAAAATGATATAGGGGGATAAGAATGAAACAATTAGTAAAAACTCTTTATAGAGAAACAGAAAAGTGTATCAACCAAGAGATAGAGATTTCAGGTTGGGTAAGAAAAATAAGATCACAAAAAAACTTTGGATTTATAGAGATAAATGATGGAAGTTTCTTTAAGGGTGTTCAAGTAGTATTTGATACTAACTTAGCTAATTTTGATGAAGTGTCAAGATTATCAATTTCATCATCAATAATTGTAAAAGGAATATTAGTAGCATCTCAAGGTGCAGGTCAAACTTTTGAAATTCAAGCAAAAGAAATAGAAATCTTCCAAAAAGCTGATTTAGAGTATCCATTACAAAATAAGAGACACTCATTTGAGTTCTTAAGAACAATAGCACACTTAAGACCAAGAACAAACACTTTCTCAGCTGTATTTAGAGTGAGATCAGTATTAGCTTATGCAATTCATAAATTCTTCCAAGAGAATGGATTTGTATATACTCATACTCCAATCATAACAGGTTCTGATTGTGAAGGCGCAGGAGAGATGTTTAGAGTAACAACTTTAGATTTAAACAACACTCCAAAAACTGAGGATGGAAAAATAGATTTTTCTCAAGATTTCTTTGGAAAAGAAACTAATCTAACAGTTAGTGGTCAATTAAATGGTGAGACTTACTGTTCAGCGTTTAGAAATATATATACATTCGGACCAACATTTAGAGCTGAACAATCGAATACATCAAGACATGCTGCAGAGTTCTGGATGGTAGAGCCTGAAATAGCCTTTGCAGATTTAGAAGCAAATATGGAATTAGCAGAAGATATGATTAAATATATCATTAAATATGTAATGGATGAATGTCCGGAAGAGATGGAGTTCTTCAATCAATTTATTGAAAAGGGATTATTTGATAAGTTAAATAATGTATTAAATAGTGATTTCGGAAAAGTAACATATACTGAAGCTGTAGATATCTTAATCAATTCAGGAAAGAAATTTGATTATCCAGTTAAATGGGGAATAGATTTACAAAGTGAGCATGAAAGATTCTTATCTGAAGAGCATTTTAAAAGACCTGTATTCGTAACGGATTATCCAAAAGATATAAAATCATTCTACATGAAATTAAATGCAGATGGAAAAACAGTAAGAGCGATGGATTTATTGGCTCCAGGAATCGGAGAGATTATTGGTGGATCTCAAAGAGAGGATAGTTTAGAAATTTTAGAAGATAGAATGGCTGAAGTAGGATTAAAATCAGAGGATTATGGATTCTATCTAGATTTAAGAAGATATGGAAGTTTCCCTCATTCAGGATATGGATTAGGATTTGAAAGAATGCTTATGTATGTAACAGGAGTTACAAATATAAGAGACGTAATTCCATTCCCAAGAACTCCAAATAACGCAGAGTTCTAATTCGAGGAATGAAATAATGGTACTAAATATACTGGTTTTTCTAGCTATAATTTCATTGGTTTTTTATATAGTAACATACCCTTATAATTTTAAATTGGATAGAAAACTAAAAAGAGTTCTTGGTTTTCCACAAGTTGAAAAAATTGTAAATGTAAAACATAAATATTCGGAGTTTTCAAATGAAGAGTTAGATTCTGAATTTATTTTAGAAGAGCATTTTTTAAAAAGTAGTTATACAGAAGAGAAGATGAGATTTTTAATTTTAAAACCAAAAATTTTAAAACAAAATCCTTTATGTTTAGTGTTGTTTCATGGAATAAGAGACAAATGTGAAGATTGGCTTTATAAAGCTAAAATAAGAGAGAATTATTTAACTTTAAAGAGGAAAGGGAGAGTAGACGATATCATCTTTATTCTTCCTGACTCTGGATATAAAGGTGAAAGTTGGTATACTAACTTCTATAAAGATAAAATCCATCAATATGAAGAGTTTTTTTCAAAAGATTTAACCAACTATATAGAAAAAGAGTATCCTAATTCTATAAAAGGAATTGGCGGTTTTTCTATGGGAGGATATGGATCTTTAAAAATAGGACTTAAAAATCTTGAGTCATATGATGTGATAGCTAGTTTTTCAGGAGCAATTAGCTTAATTAGAATGAGTATAAATAGGAGAGTAATGAGAATATTCAGATATTTATATGTTCCTAGATTTCTGTTTAATGATGTTAATAAGGCCCATTTTGTGAAAGTATTCAGTCCTTGGGGATATAAAATATTGAAAAATGATCCTTATAGTATCATAAAAACTATGGATTCTAAAAAATTTGAAGGAAAAAAATTCTATTTAAGTGTTGGATCAGAAGATAAAAAGCCATATTTGATGTTTCAGCAGTGGCTTGATGTTGTGGGAAGAGCTAAAAAGTATGAACTGAATTTTAAAGGTAAGATATATGAAAATGAATATCATACTTGGGATTATATCTCTAAAGATATATATAATTTTTTGAAATTTTTTACAGATGAAACAAAAAAAGGGAAGTAAAAATTATGAGGAATTTATTAATTTTAAGTATAGGATTGCTTTTTACCGGATGTTTTTCTGTAGGATTAAGAGGAGATTATAGAAGTTATCAAAATGATTTCAATAATTTAGTTTCAAAACCTATAAAAGAGAAGGACAGAAAAGAGTTAGAAAATCAATTTAAAGAGTTGAAAGTTAAAGTTTATGCAGAGGAATTTTCTAAAAAAGATAAAGAGAGTCTTCTACAAGATATAGATTATTATTTAATGATATTAGAAGATTTAAAAGATTAAGGCTTGAAATTAATTTCAAGCCTTTTTGTTATTAAAAATTTAATTTATTTTAAAAAGATGATTCATTTTTTCTCTTTTAGTTTTTAAATAATGTGAGTTACAAGCATTCGAAGGAAATTCAATTTGAGTTCTATTGGTAATTTTAACTCCGTATTGTTCAAGATCATCAATTTTTTTAGGATTATTTGTCATAAGGTTGATACTTTTAATACCTAAAAGTTTAATCATTTGGGCTGCAACAGCAAAATCTCTAAGATCAGGAGCAAATCCTAATAGTGTATTAGCTTCAACAGTATCTTTTCCTTGAGCTTGAAGTTCGTATGCTTTAATTTTATTAAGTAAGCCGATTCCTCTTCCCTCTTGTCTCATATAAAGTAGAGCACCAGAACCATGTTCAACTATACTCTGTAAAGATCTATCAAGTTGACTACCACAATCACATTTTAAAGAACCAAAAGCATCTCCAGTTAAACATTCCGAATGAACACGAATAAGAACGTCATCTTTATCTTTGATATCTCCGAAAACAAGAGCTACATGCTCTTTAAAGTCAATTGTATTAGAGAATCCAATAAGTCTAAATGTTCCATGTTTTGTAGGAAGAGGAGCTTCACAAACAAGTTCAGTTTGAAGTTCATGAGTTTTTCTGTATTGAATTAAATCTTCAATAGTAATCATTTTTAAATCATGAATTTTACAGAATTCGATTAAATCCGGAACTCTAGCCATTTCACCATCTTCTTTTATAATTTCACAGATAACACCACATCCATTAAAACCTGCTAATTTGGCTAAATCAACAGAAGCTTCAGTATGACCGGGTCTTTCGATTACACCGCCATTTTTAGCTATCAGAGGGAATATATGCCCGGGTTTTTTGAACTCTTTCCCAGAAGTGGCTTTAAAACTAAGATCTTTGATAGTATTGTATCTATCTTCAACAGAGATTCCAGTTGTTGTTCCATTAAGAGAATCCACAGAAACTGTAAATGCTGTTCCATGAGAATCGCTATTATTATAAACCATAGGAAGTAATTCTAATTCAGAGGCTCTTTTCTCTTCAATAGGAACACAAACTAGACCTCTTCCATATTTAATCATAAAATTTATATTTTCTTTAGAGATTATATCTCCAATACCAACAAGGTCACCCTCATTTTCTCTATTTTCATTATCTACAACAACGATAAGTTTACCATTTTTTAAATCGTTGATTGCATCTTCTATTTTATTGAACATAATTTGTTCCTCCTTTAATAATTAGAAAAAACCATTTTCAGCTAAAAAATTTTTAGAGAGATTTGATTTAGGTTTTTCATCATTTTGTTCTCTACTCAGGAGCAATTTTTCAAGATGTTTACCAATAAGATCTGTTTCAACATTTATATTTTGCCCAATGTTTTTAAATCCAAGAGTAATAGATTTTTGAGTATGTGGTATTAAAGAAACGGTAAAGGTTGTATCAGTTAGAGATGCAACAGTTAAAGAGGCTCCATCTAAAGTCACTCTACCTTTATAAACAACATATTTCATAAATTCTTTTGGAATTTCAACAGTATATTTTTTTGCAAATCCATCACTACAGATATCAGTAATTTTTCCAGTACAGTCAACATCACCAGTTACTAGATGTCCGCCCAAATAGGATTGCAAAGTAAGAGATTTCTCTAAATTTACAAGTGAACCAATTTTAAGTTCGTTTAATCCCGAAACTCTAAGAGATTCATTCATAACATTTGCTGTAAAAGAGCTTGAAGTAGTTTCTACTACTGTTAGACAAACTCCATTTGTTGCAATGCTATCACCTAGCTTTACATTGGTTAAAACCTTATTACAAGAAACGGTGATGTTAGCTCCTGCAGAAGTTTTTTCAATAGAAATTATTTTTCCAAGTTCTTCAACTAAACCGGTAAACATCCTTCCTCCTTATAAAACTCAAACCCAATATTATTATCATAAAGATTTATTTTAATATTGTCTAAATTGAAAGCACTATTGATGTTTAGAGGTGAAAAATCCGATATGAATGGAATTGCAGAGTTGTCGCCTAAAATTTTGGGTGCAATCATAATCTCTCCTCCATCAAATAGATTTTCTTTAAAAAATGAACTGATAACTCCACTTCCACCTTCGACAAGAATAGAATCAATATTATATGAGCTTATTTTTTTTAAAATATCTTTTAGATTTTCATCATCTGAAAATGTAATAAATTTAATAAAGAAATCTTTTTCTAATTTTTGAAAAAGCTCTTTATCCATATTTTTTTTATTAGTGATGATAAATGTTTTTTTATCAGAATTATTTTGAATAATTTTATAATCTTCATTAATAATCAGATCTTTGTCTAGAATTAATCTATATGGATTTCGATTTCCAGAAGTTTTACATGTAAGAGAAGGATTGTCTTGAATTACAGTATTAGCTCCAACTAAAACTCCAGAAAAGAAATTTCTATATTTTTCAACTTTTTCTCTAGCTAGAGAGTTTGTTATCCATTGAGAAGAGTAATTTCTAGTAGCGATTTTACCATCTAATGTAATTCCAACTTTTAAGAAGATATAGGGGATTTTTTCTTTGATAAACTTAAAAAAAACTTTGTTTAAATTTATAGCTTCTTTTTCTAAAATACCTATAATAACTTCAATACCCGCATCTTTAAGTTGTTTAATACCTCGCCCGCTAACAAGAGGATTGGGATCAAGAGTAGCGATAACACATCTTTTTATATTAGATTTTATAATAAGTTCTGTACACGGTGGAGTTTTTCCATAGTGAGAACAAGGTTCTAATGTAACGTATAGAGTAGCTCCTTCAGTGATAGTAGCATTTGAGATAGCATTTACCTCAGCATGCGGACCACCGAAAATTTGATGATAACCTGTAGATAAAATCTCATCATTTTTTACAAGAACAGCTCCAACAAGGGGATTTGGATTAACAAATCCAAATCCTTTCTTAGCTTCTTCTATAGCTATTTTCATAAAATGTTCATGCATAATTATGCCTCAGATATAGTTCTAATAAGATTAACAGTTTCAATAGCAGAGATTCCAGCGTCGAATCCTTTGTTTCCAGCTTTAGTACCTGCTCTCTCAATAGCTTCTTCAATAGAGTTTACTGTTAGAACTCCAAATATTACTGGAATTCCAGAATCTAGAGATACTGATGCAACTCCTTTTGATACTTCAGAACAAACATAATCAAAGTGAGGTGTAGCTCCTCTAATAACAGCTCCAAGAGTGATAACAACATCAAACTTATTTGTTTCTACCATTTTTTTTGCGATAAGAGGTATTTCAAAAGCACCAGGAACCCAAGAAACATGGATGTTTTCTTCGTTAACAGAGTGTCTTTTAAGAGCATCGATAGCTCCACCTAAAAGTTTAGAAACAATAAATTCATTGAATCTAGCACAAACGATACCTACCTTTAAATTTTCTCCTACAAAATTACCTTCATAAATTTTTACCATTTTAGTCCTCCTCAAATTTTTTATAAAAAAAAACCGAAGATAGACTTCGGGCTAAAAAAGCGATAGCTTAGAAAAATTGTGCATAAAAAAAACACTTCTTCCATCCAGACTATACTGTCGGTTTTGGAGTTTCACCAAATCAAACCCGAAGGTTTCGCGGACTATAACCGCCGGTCGGGAATTGCCATGAGTGGCTCACCCTGCCCTGAAGTTTATCTATCATATTTTAATATTGTTGACTTGATTATAAAACATATTTTCTTGTTTTGTCAATAAAATTATTTATACTTTCTATTTAGAGCCTTTAAAATAGCAAAAGTTTCAAGATCAAAAACACCATCCACTTTTCTAGGTCTAAAGTGCATTTGGAATGCAGCAATTACTTTTTTACTCTCTAAATCCCAAATGTCAGTTGAATTAATAGTGTAGCCATATTTTTCAAGTTCTTTTTTTAATGCTTCGACTGAATATGAATCAAAAAGTTTTTGTGAATAATAGTGATTGAAATCTTTTTGGTTATACCAAGCTCCTACTCCATATTTATCATAAAGATGTTTCCATGGGAATTTAGGACCAGGATCAAATTTTCTAGTTGGAGCTATATCAGAGTGACCTAAAATATATTTAGGATTGATTTTATACTTTGCAGTAAGCTCTTTAAGCAACATTCCAATCTTAAATATCTGTGCGTCATTGTAAGGATAAAACATTGTAATATCAACCATACCCTCTTTTAAATTTGAAGTTTTCTGTTTACTAGCATTTGAATAACCTAAATTTGAAATCTCAATACCAATTGAGTTATCATTTAAATTTTTGTAACCATCGAAGGAACTTGCACCAGCATGCCAAGCTCTTTTAGTATCTGGAACTAAAGAATAAACAGGATCCTCTCTTTTTTGTGTGACCAAGTAGTGCGAACTGACATTATTTTTTGTTAAAGCAGTGATCGAACGTTCGTCATTTAGAGCTGTGTAGTGTAAAATGATAAATCTAACTCGTTCATTGTATGATTTTGACTGGTATTTAGACGAATTCACGCTGTATTTTAGCGATGTGCACGAAGATAAAACAAGGGTGAAAATCAAAAAAATCAATTTTTTCATCATTAAAAAGAACCTCCTCATCTTTAGTATAAATTGATTATATAACAAAATATCAAAAAAATCCAAAAAAACCTAAAAAACATTTGAAATTAATTGGTTTATATGATATAAATGACTGTACTTAATTACAATAATAGAAGCATTTTAGGAGGAAAATATAATGACAAAAAAAGAGTTTGCGAAAGTATTATTTGAGAAAGGTGTATTCTCTTCAAAAGCTGAAGCGGAAAGAAAATTAGATTCAGTTCTAGTTACAATAGAGGAAACTTTACAAGCTGGAGAAGAAATCAACTTCATCGGATGGGGAAAATTTGAAGTAGTTGAAAGACCAGAAAGAACAGGAAGAAACCCTAAAACTGGAGAAGAAATTAAAATAGAAGCTAAGAAAACTGTAAAGTTCAAAGCAGGAAAGTCTTTAGTAGACAAAATGAACTAATAGTTCTTTGTAAAACCGAGAGAAATCTCGGTTTTTTTTATTTTCTTTTATAATTCCTATTGACTTATTTGAAAATATTAGCTATATAAGTACTAATGTAAAAAATCTCTTAAAAAATAGGAGGAACAAATATGATTAGTTATGAAATGAGTGAAATAAGGAATATAACTCTGTTAGGGCATCGTGGAAGTGGAAAAAGTAGTTTAGTAGAGGCCATGCTATACATATCTAATACAACCTCTAAAATGGGAAGTGTAGATTCTCAGACGAGTACATCAGATTTTGATAAAGAGGAGATGAAACAAGGATTTTCAATAAATACATCAGTTATACCTTTGGAGTATTTAGGCCATAAGTATAACATATTGGATACACCTGGATATTCAGATTTTACAGGAGAAGTATCTTCAGCTTTAGCAGTTTCAGGAGGAGCAGTATTAGTTATAAATGGTGCTGCTGGAGTAGAAGTTGGAACAGAAAGAGCTTGGAGAATGTTAGAAGAGGAAGGAATTCCGAGAGTTATTTTCATAAATAAAATGAATAAAGGTGTACATAATTATGAAAAATTACTATATGATTTAAAGGAAAAATTTGGAAAAAAAGTTGCTCCATTCTGTATTCCAATAGGTTTTGAAGAGGAGTTTAAAGGATTCGTGAATGTTGTAGATTTAAAAGGTAGAATATTTAATGGAGAGAATTGCGTTGATGCACCAATTCCTGAAGATATAGATGTTTCAGAGGTGAGGAGCCTATTGCTAGAAGCTATAGCAGAGACAGATGAAAATCTTTTGAATAAATATTTTTTAGGAGAAGAGTTCACAGATGAAGAGATAAGAAAAGGGTTACACGATGGTGTAGTTTCCGGAGAGATCGTACCAATCGTAATAGGGTCTGCGAGCAATGGAATAGGTGTAAGAACGTTATTTGAGATGATGTATAATTATCTACCTACTCCACAAGAGGTAAATGGAGGAGTAAAGGTAGGATATACAATAGAGAGTAATGAAAAAATAGAAAGAGCAGTAGATGTAAATGAAGCATTTTCAGCTATCATCTTTAAAACAATAGTAGATCCATATATGGGGAAGATATCACTATTTAAAGTTAATTCAGGAGTAATAAAAAAAGATGACGAGGTTATAATTTCAAATAAAAATATCAAGGTTAAAGTAGGGAATATATCTTTCTTTAGAGGAGGAAAGCAAATAACTGCGGAAGAGGTTAGAGCTGGAGATATTGGAGCTGTCACAAAACTTCAAGAAGCGCAAACAGGAGATACACTTTGTGATAAAGAACATCCGATTATATATAATATTATAGATTTTCCAAAACCTTGTTTATATATGTCAATTATACCAAAAGAAAAAAATGATGATGATAAATTAAGTGGAGCAATTCAAAGATTGATGGATGAAGATCCTTCATTTTCAATTCAGAGAAATTTTGAGACAAAAGAATTTATAATAGGGGGACAGGGAGAAAAACACTTGAATATACTTCTGAATAAACTTCAAAATAAATTTGGAGTTAATGCTATATTAAAAGAACCAGAGGTGTCTTATAGAGAAACTATAAAAAATATTGTAGAAGCTCAAGGTCGGCATAAAAAACAATCTGGTGGGGCAGGACAATTTGGAGAGGTATTTATAAAATTTGAACCTCATGAAGATGAATTTAACTTTGCAGATGATATACATGGAGGAGTTGTTCCTAAGACTTATATTCCAGCAGTGGAAAAAGGACTTTTAGAAGCTAAAACTAAAGGTAAATTAGCTGGATATCCAGTAATAAATATAAAAGCAACTCTTTATGATGGATCATATCATCCTGTGGATTCGAATGAAATATCTTTTAAACAAGCTGCTATATTGGCTTTTAGAAAAGGAATGGAAACTGCTAGATGTGTTTTATTAGAGCCAATAGTTAAGATGGAAATAGTAGCTCCAGACGAGTATATAGGAGACATAATGGGAGATATGAATAAAAGAAGGGGGCGAATCTTAGGAATGGAACCTAAAGCGTACTCTGAGCAACTTTTGACAGTTGAGGTTCCAGAAAGTGAGATTTTGAAATATGCGATAGATTTAAAATCTTTAACTCAAGGCAGAGGAAGATTTGAATATAACTTTTTAAAGTACGAGGAATTACAAGACAATTTAGCTCAAAAAATAATAGATATTAGAAAAGGATAAAAATAAAAGCTCAAAACTTTTAAAATAAAGTTTTGAGCTTTTTTTAATTTAAAACAACTCTTTTTTAAATAAAATCCAAGTTATAAAAATTCCACATGCAATAGCAACTAGAACAACCCATAAAAAACCATAGGTATCACTAGCGAATGGAACTCCACCAACGTTCATTCCCCATAACCCAGAAACTACTGTAGGAATCGCGAAAACTATAGTTATAGATGTAAGTTTTTTCATTACTATATTTAAGTTATTTGACATAACTGTTGAAAAAGCATCTCTAGTTCCACTTAAAATACTAGAGTAGATATTCGCCATTTCAATAGCTTGCTTTGTTTCTATAATTACGTCTTCTAAGAGCTCTAGATCATCCGGATACCTTTTAACAATCTCTGTTCTCATCATTCTTTCTAAAACAGCTTCATTAGATTTTAAAGATGTCGTGAAATATACCAAACTTTTTTCCAATTCCAAGAGAAGCATAAGTTCTTGATTTCTAAGATTATTTTTTAGTTGTCTCTCTATATTGTCACTTATTCTACCAATCTGTTTAAGATATAGTAAAAAATAAGTAGAGTTTCTAAATAGCATTTGTAAAATAAATCTAGTTTTCTTAAATGTAAAGAAACTTTTAATTCTTCCTTGAACAAACTCTTCTATAAGAGAAAGTTTAACTGTTGAAACAGTCAATATATGATCTTTTAACAAGATAATTCCTAAAGGAACCGTTGTAAAAGAGCAACGATTATTTTCATCGTGAATAGGAACATCAATAATTACAAGGATGATATCGTCATCAATCTCTAAACGTGCTTTTTCTTCTTCATCTAGAGCTGCTCTGATGTGTTCTTCAGGAATATCAAAGCTATTAGTAACTACTTTAATCTCTTCTTCCGTTGGATTAGAAAGATGTATCCAAGTATTTTTTTCAGTGAGTTTTTCAACCTCTAAAGTTTCAGAAATCGAAAAAAGTTTTTTTTCTAAAATATCGTTATGACTTTTATAAATTTTTATCATAGAACCACCTAACTTTAAATTTTTTAGTCTCTTAAAGCCAGAGGCATTAAAATATATTTATAAGAGTTATTATCTCTTTCTGTAATTTCAAACATTGCTGCTGATGAATTTCCTTTTATGAAAACATTTGTATTTAAATTTTCAACAAATTCGAATAGGAATTTAACATTAAGAGAACATTTGAAGTCGTCTCCAAGTTTAATCATATCAACTTTTTGGTTTATTTTAGCTTTTCCAGAAGAAGCTGAAATAGATAATTTTTTACCTTTGAATTCAAGAATAGCTCCATTTTTAGATTCGTTACTAGTTCTAGCAACAGTTAAAACCTTTTTTAGAGCACTTTTAAAGTCATTATAATTAAACTCCATCTCTTTACTGAAGCTATTTCCACAAAGTATAGCGTCGAAGTTAGGGAATGGAAGTGTTGTAATTTTAGTTAAGAAATATGTATTTTCCCATAGGAAAATTAAATTATCTCCACTAGCTCCAATAAGAATATCTTCGTTCAAATCTTTTATAAGTTTACATAAAATATTAACAGATTCAAGAGGAATAGAGAAATCTTTATCTAATAAAGCAGTATTATCTGTTTTTAGATATGTTAATCTATATGAATCCGTTGAAACAAATGATATACGATCTTGTCTGAAAAGAACTCTTATACAGTTGATAGCTAAATTTTCAGCAGATGGTGCAACTGAGAACTTAGTTTTTTCTAAACTTTTGTAAAGTTCTTGAGGAGAGATTTTAGCAATTTCATCTATAACAGGTAACTTTAAATTTTCAGGGAAGTTATCGTTATAAAGTAAAGTGAATTCAGCTAAATGTATTGATAGAATATCATTTTTAGATGAAAGAGAAATTACTTCATCGTCTAAAAGTTTGATATATTCTAAAGCTAAGTTTGGCTTAAATATAACAATACCATCTTCAATTGTCTCGCAGTGGATAGTCTTTATATAGTTGACATCTAAATTTGTTCCAGTGAAAGTTACTTTACCGTTATTAGATTCTATTTTTAAACCTGAAATGATAGGTTTGATTGGATTATCTTTTAAGATATTAATAAATTCAGAGAAAATTTCAATTAAGTCATTTCTTCTAATATTAAAATTCATAGGGTACCTCCTAAAACTATTCTTTTTTAAAATTATACACTATAAATAAGAGCCTTACAAGAAATAAAAAAGCCTAACTTAAAAATAAGTTAGGCTTAAAAATTAATCTATTAAAACTTCTTGCCAATATTTACTTTGAATATCTAGTGTGTTTTTGATATCTCTTAAGATATCTGTATGAGATAGATCTTCGATAGTGTATATAGGTTCTACAGTTATTAATTCTCTAGCTGGAACATTTATAGATGGAACTCTTAAGTGTTCTGCAACGAGCTTATAGTTCTCAGGTCTGTGAATGAAATCTAAGAACTTATATGCTGCTTCTTTATTTGGAGCAGTTTTAGGAATAACAAATGAATCAATATAAGCTGTTCCACCTTTTTCAGGAATAATAAACTCAGTTTTTTCTAACTGTTCATCTGTTAATTCGTTCAATACATTATCAGGATAACAGTGAACAACCCAGAATTCTCCGTTAGCAAATCCTTTTCCGAATGATTCAGAATCAAATTTTGCGATATTCTTTTTCCATTCTTTAACTAGTTGTGCAGCAGCAGCAATAGCAGCTTCGTCTTCTGTCGTTTGAGGATATCCTAAAGTTCCTAAAGCAGATGTCATAACTTCTCTCATATCATCAAGTAGAGTCATTTTTCCTTTGTACTCAGTTTTATTATAGATAGTAAAGTCTCTTGGAAAATCTTTAACATATTCTGTGTTAATAGCAATTGTTGTAGCACCCATAGCAAATGGGAATGCATAATCGTTATTAGTATCGAAATATTGTAATTTTTCAAATACCATAGGATCTATATTTTTTAATGATGGTAATTTTGTTTTATCAAGTTTATCAATCATTCCATCGTTCATTAAAATTTCAGCGTAATCAGTTGATGGAGTTAAGATATCGTAACCAGTTCCTCCAGCTTTAATTTTTGCAAACATCTCTTCGTTTGATGAATAGATATCTTCAACTACTTTAATACCCGTTTCTTTTTGGAAATCGTCATAAATCTTAGCAGGAATATAATCAGCCCATCCATAAAGATATAGAACATTTTCATTTTTTTGTTTTTCTTTACCACAAGAAAGAAGTAAAAAAATCAAAGATAGTAAAATTATTATTTTTTTCACTTAAACCTCCCTAAAAATTTAAATTTTATAATCAATGAAAATTGTATTATATTTTTTAGGTATAGTCAAGTAGGAAATGAATTGTAAAGGATTATTTAACTAGAAAATAATACGGAATTCATGTATAATCTTAAATAAAAGATATTAGAGTTTTAGGAGAGAGAAAAGTGGATATAATAACAAGTAAAGATAATGAAGTTTATAAAGGCTTGAAGAAGTTAAAAACGAAAAAATATAGAGATTTAGAGCAATTATTCTTAGCAGAGGGAAGAAAATTTTTAGAGTTTAAAGAAACACCAAAAATGATTATTTTCAAAGAGGGGATAGCAGAAGAAGTTGTAGAAATGGCTAAGGATCACGATTGTAAAAAAATAATATTGGGAGAAAAACTATTTAAAGAGTTAACATCTCAAGAAAATTCTCAAGGAGTAATAATTTGCTATAATTCAAAAGCAAATCAGTTAGATGATTTGACAGATAATGTTGTGGTATTAAATAGAGTAGCGGACCCAGGTAACTTAGGTACAATAATAAGAGTAGCTGATGCAGCAGGATTCAAAGATATTATACTTACTAAAGGAAGTGTTGATTGTTATAATGACAAAACAGTAAGAAGTAGCATGGGATCAATATTAAGTATGAATATATATTATATTGAAGAGGAAAAAATTGTAGATTTATTAAAAAATAAAGGATATAAAATAGTTGTAACAGCTTTAGAAGAGGATTCGATTCCGTATACAAAAATGAAGCTAGAAAAGAAAAATGCTTTTATATTTGGAAATGAAGGAGATGGAGTTTCTCAGAGTATAATACAACTTAGTGATGAAAAAGTTATAATTCCTATATATGGAACTGCTGAATCGCTGAATGTAGCTATGGCAACAGGAATACTTTTGTATGATGTTAGAAATAGATTAGAAAATAGATAAAAAAATTGGGGGAGAGTTTAAAATGATAAAATTGGTTGTAACAGATATGGATGGAACTTTTTTAGACGATGAAAAAAAATTTTCAGATGAATTTTGGAATATATTTCAAAAAATGGAAGAAAAGAATATAAAATTTGTTGTTGCAAGTGGAAGACAATATCAAAATTTAAAGAAAAATTTTGATAAAATTAAAGATAAAATTGTTTTTATTGCTGAAAATGGAAGTTATGTTGTACAGAATGAAGAAGAGATTTATTCAAGAGTTTTAACAGTAGAGATGATTGAAAAATATGTAGGAATCGGAAGAAAAATACCTACGACAGATATCGTTCTTTGTGGAAAGAAGTCAGCATACATAGAATCAAAAAATCCAAAATTTTTAAAAGAAGTTGAAAAATATTACGAAGAAAGAGAGATAGTTGAAGATCTTTTAGATGTAAAACATGATGAGATAATAAAAATTGCATTTTGTGATCTAACAGGAACAGAAGAACATGTATTTCCACACGTAAAAAATGAAATTGATTGTCAAGTTGTTGTTTCGGGAGAGATTTGGTTAGATGTTAGTCATTTAGAATCTAATAAAGGAATTGCATTAGAAGCCTTACAATTAGAGTTAGATATCTCTTATGATGAAACAATGATATTTGGAGATTATTTAAATGACTACGATATGATGAAAAAAGGTAAATATAGCTTTGCTATGGAGAATGCTCATGATGAAATAAAAAAAATAGCAAATTTCATGGCTAAAAGTAATAATGAAAGCGGTGTATTAGAGGAATTAAAAAAAATTATTTAAATGACTAATAAGGGAGGCTTTTAAATGACAAGATACTTAAAAATTATATTTATGTTAATTTTAACTGTTAATATTTTTGCAGAGTATAAGTTTCCAATGAAAAATCCTTATATAGCTACAATTGTAGGTAGTTCGAAAATAATGACAGATGGAATTCCAGAAGAAGTACCAACTAAAGAGTTTAATATATTGACTCCAAGAAGTAAAAATATACCAGCTAACTTATGGTATGATCAAGGATTTAAATTTTCATTGAGTAAACAAAAAGGAAAGGCACCATTGATATACGTTTTATCAGGAACTGGATCGGCCTACAATTCAATTAGAACCAAGAATTTTCAAAAGATATTTTATAATGCTGGTTATCATGTGTTAACAGTAACATCTACGTTTAACTCTAATTTTATTTTAAATGTATCTAACAGTAGAGTTCCTGGAGTACTGATTCAAGATGGATTAGACTTATATAATATTATGGGTGATATGTTAGATAAAGTAAAGTTAGAAGAAAAACTAGAGATAACAGATATATATTTAATGGGATATAGTATGGGAGCAACTCATTCAGCAGTACTATCATATTTAGATTCAGTTGGAAAAGATTTCAATTTTAAAAGGGTATATATGGTAAATCCAGCTATAAATTTATATCATTCAGCTACTGTATTAGATGATATGCTTATAAAAAATATAAAGGATAAGGGTGAAATTTCAAAAATAGTGGATGAAGTAATGGAGGCTGTAAAGAGAAATATATCGCCGAGTGATTTACAAATTACTGAAGAAAGTATATATTCAATTTTTGAAAAACAAAAATTATCCGATAAGGAGATGGAACGTTTAATTGGATTAGCTTTTAATTTAACATCAATAGATTTGAACTATATAGTGGATCAAATAAATGGAACACACGTTTATTCTAAAACAAAACCAAAAAAATTTGAGAATATGTTTAAATATTTTGAAGCAATTAATTTTGCTAATTTTAGTGACTATTTAAATAATTTAGCTTATCCGTACTATTTGAAAATATTGGGTGGAGATTTAAAATTTAATGATATTGTAAAATATGGTGACCTAAGAATAATACGAGCTTATTTGCAAAATGAGAAAAAAATAGTAGCTGTAACGAATGAAGATGATTTTATATTAGCAGAGAGAGATAAAGAGTTCATAGAAACTGTATTTAAAGATAGAGCGTTAATATATCCAGTTGGAGGACATTGTGGAAATATGTTTTATCAAACAAATGTAGAGAAGATGTTAGAATTCTTGAAAACGGGGGTGTTTAACAATGAACTTTAAAAAAGTTTTTGTAATTCTAAACTGTTTATTTGTTATTGGTTGTTCATCTATGAGGAAAACCCCAGAAAGCTCTGTTCAAGTTTCCGAAAGAAGGAACATCACTGAAAAAGTATATGTCGATAAAAGGGAATATTTGAAATTATCTGTTGGAAAAGAGATAATGCAATCTCCAGAAATGTCAAACAGAGAAATTGCTGATTATAAAGAGGTAAATGGAACTAAATTTATAGAGGTTTATGACCCGTTAGAACCTTTAAATAGAAGGATTTACTATTTTAATTATTATCTAGATAAGTATGTTTTGATACCAGCAGTGAATACGTATGAGTACGTAACACCAAATTTTGTCCAAAAAGGTGTGTCAAACTTCTTTTCGAATCTGCAAGAAATAAACACTTTTTTAAATTCCCTCTTACAATTTGAAGGAAAAAAGGCTACAATAACATTAGCTAGATTTGGAATAAACTCTACATTTGGAGTTTTAGGATTGTTTGATGTAGCGTCTGCTTTGGAGTTACCAAAAACTTATGAAGACTTTGGATTGACATTAGCAAAATATGGAGTAGGAAATGGTCCGTATTTAGTTTTACCAGGATTTGGACCATCTAATTTGAGAGATACAACAGGTAAGGCTACGGGAATATTAACTATTTCAGAAATAAATCCATATGATAATCCAGTAGGAGTAGATATAACACATCCAGCTGTAAGTGGAATGAGCGCAATAAATGCAAGACAAGAGAATAAGAATTTTAGATACTATGGAACTGGAAGTCCATTTGAGTATGAGTATGTAAGATATTTCTATACAAAATATAGGGATACATTAGTAGATATAAAGTAAAGAATCAATGGGAGAGGTGGAAAAATTGAATTTACAAGAGTTAGTATTGAATTACAAGGAAGAGGTTGTAAAATCGATTCAAGAGTCAGTTAGAATTAAAAGTGTTCAAGAAGAACCATTAGAAGGAATGCCTTTTGGTGAGGGGCCAGCGAAGGCGTTACAGCATATGCTTAATTTAGGAAAAGAGTTAGGGTTTGAAGTTGAAAACTTTGATAACTATGCAGGTCACATTGACTTTGGAACTGGATCAGATGAAGATATGATAGGAGTTTTAGGACATGTAGATGTAGTACCTGAAGGAAAGGGTTGGGATCATCCTCCATACGAGGCTAAAATAGTTGATGGGAAAATGTATGGAAGAGGAGTTTTAGATGACAAAGGTCCTACAATAGCAGCTTTATATGCTTTAAAGGCAATAAAAGATTCAGGATTAAAATTAAATAGAAAAGTTAGGGTTATAGTAGGAGCAAACGAAGAAACAGGTTGGGGATGTATGAATCATTACTTCGGTAAGTTAAATATGCCACAACCAGCAATGGCATTTACTCCAGACTCATCTTTCCCAGTTACATATGCTGAAAAAGGAATACTACATTTAATGTTGAGTCAAGAATATAATGAAGAGTTAGATTTCTCTATAAAAGGTGGAGTTGCGTTTAATTCGGTTCCAGATTCAGCTGTAGCAGAGTTTCCAATATCAATGAGAGATGATATTTTTACAAATCTGAATATATATAATGAAGGAAAAGATTTTAAAATATCGGCAACAGAAAAAGATGGAAAGATAGAGGTAGTTTCTTTAGGAAAAGCATCACATGGAGCTAGACCATCGAATGGTTATAACGCAATATCAGCACTATTTTCGTTTTTAACAATGCTTCAAATAGAGGATTCTAAATTAAAGAATTTAGTTAATTTCTTCAATGAATACATAAAAATGGATTATTCAGGAGAGGGATTAGGAATTAACTTTAAAGATGAGCCATCTGGAGTATTGACATTAACAATTGGAAAAATAGAGTGTGAAGATAAAAAAGTGATGTTTGGGTTTGATATTAGATACCCGGTTACATTCACGAAGGAACAAGTTATAGAAGAGGTTGAAAAAAGAGCTAAAAATATGGATTTAAATGTAACTGTAAGATCACAAAAAAATCCATTATATGTACCAAAAGATAGTTTCTTAGTTACAACATTGATGGATATCTATAAGGATATAACTGGAGATGTTGATGCTGAACCTGTTTCTATAGGTGGAGGAACATATGCAAGAGCAGTAACAAATGGAGTTGCTTTTGGAGCACTACTAAAAGATCAAGAGGATAATATGCATCAAAAAAATGAATATTTAGAGCTAGATAAGTTAGATACTTGGTTAAAAATATATGTTCAAGCAATATACGATTTAGCAAAATAAAGTGTATTAAAAAACTGCAGTGATGCAGTTTTTTTTATTTTTTGAAAATAAAAAAAGAACAAAAATGCTAAAAAAATAGTATCTTGAGGAAAGTGATTTCTACATAAGTACTAATTATATATTTAGTTAATACATGGATAATAAAAATATATTTTTAAAAACTGTTCAATTGAAATATATTTATCGGAAAGAAAAAAATAAATATAGGGAGGGAGAGGTAAATGAAAAAAATATTTGTAGTTTTGATGAGTTTCTTATTTTCTTTAGTTGCATCAGCACAGGGGGCTTATCACATAGGAGTTATAACTGGAACAGTATCACAATCAGAAGATGGATTGAGAGGAGCGGAGGAAGCAATAAAGTTGTATGGAGCTGCGGATAAGGGTGGAGAGATTGTTCATGTAACATATCCAGATAACTTTATGCAAGAAATGGAGACAACAATTTCTCAGATGGTAAGTTTAGCGGATGATTCCAAAATGAAAGCAATAGTTGTAGGTGAAGCGATTCCTGGAACAGTAGAGGCATTTAGAAGAATCAGAGAGAAGAGACCAGATATATTATTATTAGCAAATTCTCCACACGAGGATCCAGAGATGATAGGAGAGGTCTCTGATCTAGTTGTAAACCCTGATAGTATAGCTAGAGGATATTTGATAGTAAAAGCAGCTAAAGAGATGGGAGCAGAGAAGTTTATGCATATATCTTTCCCAAGACATATGAGTTATGAACTTCTATCAAAAAGAAGAAATATCATGAAAGTTGCAGCTGAAGATTTAGGAATGGAGTTTATAGAGATGACAGCTCCAGATCCAGTTAGTGATGTTGGGGTAGCTGGAGCACAACAATATATTTTAGAACAAGTACCAAACTGGATTCAAAGATATGGCGATAAAACAGCATTTTTTGCTACTAATGATGCACATACAGAACCACTATTAAAAAGAGTTGCAGAGTTAGGTGGATATTTTGTTGAAGCTGATTTACCTTCGCCTACAATGGGGTATCCTGGAGCTTTAGGAATTCAATTCGCTGAAGATGAGAAAGGGAACTGGCCAAAAATATTAGAAAAAGTTGAGAAAACAGTTGTTGATAAAGGTGCAAGTGGAAGAATGGGTACATGGGCATATTCATATAACTTCTCAGTAACACTGTCTTTAGTTGATTTAGCAAAGGAGGTTATTGAAGGAAAAGCACAGATTGATGATTTTGATGCATTAAAAAGTGTTTTGGCTAAAAATACTCCTGGAGCAGAGTGGAATGGAAGTAACTACGTTGATGTTAGAGGAGTAGAGAAAGATAACTTCTATTTATTATATCAAGATACATATGTATTAGGAAAAGGTTATTTAAAGATGACAGAACTAGAAGTTCCGGAGAAATATTTTTCAATAAAATAATGGAATCTATTGACCACTAGTATCTAAGGAAATCTAGTGGTCAAATTTTTGCTAAAGGAGTATAAGGGAGTGTGATATTGTGGAAAACGAGTTACTAAGAGTCACAAATGTTTCTAAAAGTTTTGGAGAAAATGCCGTTTTAAAGGATATAAATTTTACAATAAAAGAGGGTGAAATTGTAGGATTAGTAGGTGAAAATGGGGCGGGTAAATCGACATTGATGAAGATAATTTTTGGAATGTCCGTTATTACAGAAACTGGTGGATACAATGGAGATATGTTTTTCCAAGGTAAGAAAGTTCAGTTCAAAAGTTCTTTTGATGCTTTAAATGCGGGAATAGGAATGGTTCATCAAGAATTCTCTTTAATTCCAGGATTTAAGGCTTCAGAAAATATTGTTTTAAATAGAGAAAGTTTAGAAAAATCATATTTAAAAGAAGTTTTTGGAGATAGAATAAGCAAAATAAATATTGAAAAGGATAAAGCGCGAGCTAAAGTAGCAATTTCACATTTAGGAATAGATTTGGATGTTGAAACTAAAATTGAAGATATGCCAGTGGCACACATGCAGTTTACTGAGATAGCAAGGGAGATAGAAAGAGAGAATACGAAATTATTGGTTTTAGATGAACCAACAGCAGTTCTAACAGAAAAAGAAGCGGAGATTTTGTTAAAAACTATGAAGAGGCTTGCAAGTGAAGGAATTGCAATAATATTTATAACTCATAGATTGGATGAGATAATGGAGGTTTCAGATAGAGTAATAGTATTAAGAGATGGAATAATGATGAGTGAAGTAGAAACATCAAAAACGGACGTAGATGAAATTACTAAACTTATGATTGGAAGAGATATTGGAAAAAAAGAGAAAAAAGAAGCAAAAGTTGATATAGAATCGGAGATAGTTTTAGATATAAAAAATTTGTGGGTTAATATGCCTGGAGAAAAAGTTAAAAATTTAAATTTAAAAGTAAAAAAAGGAGAGATATTAGGTCTTGGTGGTATGGCAGGGCAAGGGAAAGTCGGAGTTGCGAATGGTGTAATGGGACTGTATGAGGCTCGAGGTGAGGTTAGATATAAAGGAGAGGTATTGAATTTAAAAAATCCAAAATCGATTTTAGAGAAGGGATTATATTTTGTTTCAGAAGATAGGAAAGAGGTTGGTTTGATATTAGATGAAGAGATAGATTTGAATATAGCTTATCCATCAATTTATATAAAAGAGGAGTTTCTAAAAAGAAGATATTTTGGTTTGTTCAAAAGTATCGATAGTGAAAAGATAGAGGAGAATGCAAAAAAATATATAGATAAATTAGAAATTAAATGTGTAGGTAGCCATCAAAAAGTTGGAGAATTAAGTGGTGGTAATCAACAAAAAGTTTGTTTAGCTAAAGCGTTTACAATAAATCCAGAACTTTTGTTTATTTCAGAACCGACACGAGGAATAGATATAGGTGCTAAAAAAATAGTTTTAGAAACGCTTAAAGAGTATAACAGAGCAAGTGGGATGACCATAATTTTAACATCATCAGAGTTGGAGGAACTAAGAAGTGTTTGCGATAGAGTGGCTATTGTGACAGAGGGTGAGATTGCGGGGATATTATCTTCAGATGAGGATATATTACAATTTGGAAAACTTATGACAGGAGTGAAAGGAGGGAAAAATGATAAAAAAAATTAGTAGTATAGGACTACCAAGGATAATTATAGCGTTATTTTTATTATCATTATATATTTTAGCTCCATTCGTAGGTGTAAATTTAAAATCTGCATTTCAAGATACATTGATAAGAGTTGGTATGAATATAATTTTAGTTTTATCGTTGATTCCGATGATTCAAGGTGGAACAGGATTGAATTTTGGAATGCCATTAGGAATAGAGGCTGGATTACTAGGAGCAGTTATAAGTATTGAGTTAGGTTTAACTGGAATTTTTGGATTCTTAGGAGCTATATTGATATCAGTTCCAATATCAGTTATCTTTGGATATGGTTATGGGAAAATATTAAATAGGGTAAAAGGCGGAGAGATGATGATAGCGACTTATGTCGGATTTTCATCAGTTGCATTTATGTGTATTATGTGGTTGATACTTCCATTTAAAAAACCCGATATGATATGGGCTTATGGTGGAGAGGGACTAAGAACAACTATAAGTGTAGAGGGATATTGGAGCAAAATTTTGGGAAAGATATTGCCATATTTTCCTAATTCTAGCTATATAGGTGAGATTTTATTTTTTTTACTCTTAGCATTATTAGTTAAAGAGTTTTTTAAAACTAAAAAAGGATTAGCAATGAAAGCTGTGGGTTCAAATGAGAGATTCGCAAAATCTATAGGAGTTGATATTGACAAAACAAGAATAAACTCAGTAATTATGTCAACAGTTATAGCAGCAATAGGAATAATAGTTTATCAACAAAGTTTTGGATTTATCCAGCTTTATTTAGCACCATTTTATATGGCCTTTCCAGCTATTGCAGCTATTTTGATAGGAGGAGCATCAATAAAAAAAGCTACAATTTTTAATGTAATGATTGGAACGATTTTATTCCAAGGTGTAATAACAATGACTCCTGTAGTGATAAGTGGAGTTATAAAAACAGATATGTCTGAAACAATTAGAGTTATAATCTCAAATGGAATGATCATATATGCATTGACAAGAAAAGGGGGGAGTAATTAATGGATAAAGTACAAAAGTTTATACAAAAAAATATAGTACCACTATTTATTTTAATTTTTTTAATTTTAATAGTTCCAGTATCAAAGCTAACTCCTCACTATCTTGTTCAAGAGATGATATTGAGATTAGATAGAAATCTATTTTTAGTTTTATCGCTGTTAATTCCAATAATAGCAGGAATGGGATTAAATTTTGGAATTGTACTTGGTGCAATGGCAGGACAGATAGCTTTAATTTTCATAACAGAATGGAGAGTTGTGGGTTATCAAGGAGTATTTTTAGCTATGATTTTATCAACTCCAATAGCGGTATTATTAGGATATTTTAGTGGAAATATTTTGAATAAAGCTAAAGGAAAAGAGATGATAACTTCAATGATATTAGGTTTATTTATGAATGGAGTATATCAATTATTAGTTTTATATGGCATGGGAAGTGTCATAAAGATTTCAAATCCAAAGTTGATATTATCAAGAGGAAGTGGAATAAGAAATGCAATTGATTTACAAGGTGTTAGAAGAGGTTTAGATGCACTTTTAGAAGTAAATATATTCGGACAAAAAATCCCTGTTGCAACATTTCTAATTGTTATTTTATTATGTTTGTTCATAGTTTGGTTTAGAAAAACGAAGTTAGGGCAAGATATGAGAGCAGTTGGACAAAATATGGATATAGCTAGAGCTGCTGGAATAAATGTTGAAAGAACAAGAGTTTTAGCCATTGTTATATCTACAGTTTTAGCTGGTTTTGGACAGATAATTTACTTACAAAATATAGGTACGATGAATACTTATAATAGCCATGAACAGATAGGGATGTTTTCAATAGCAGCTCTTTTAATAGGTGGAGCATCTGCAGTAAAAGCAAGTATTCCAAATGCAATAACGGGAATAATTTTATTTCATTTACTCTTTATAATATCTCCGGTAGCAGGAAAGGAACTTATGGGATCAGCCCAGATAGGAGAATACTTTAGAGTGTTTATATCTTACGGAATAATCGCTTTGGTTTTAGTTATGCATGAGTGGAGAAGAGAGAAGGAAAGAAAAGGAGGAGAGGTATGAGAAGAATAGTTGTATTGATATCTTTTTTCTTTTCTTTAGTTTTAATAAGTTATTTTTTATACGTTAGCGGACAAGAACATACTTTGATTTTTAATAATATTTATAAAGATAAGGCTGAAAGTAAAAATATAGTTTTAAAAATAGCAGGAGAAAAGGATAAGAAAATAAGTAAAAATCGGAAAACTGTGATAGAACTTAAAGGAAAGCAACATAAATTTATAATTGAAAGTGATGGACAAATAAAAGAGGGGATTGTTAAATTTAGTTTAAATAAAGGTGCAGAAGTAGAGATAGAAAATTTTATGAAATCGGAAAATTCGTGGATAAAAGAGATTGAGCAGTACTAATTTAAAAGGAGGCAAAATAGCCTCCTTTTGTTGTTTTTTATTAATTTATAAAACGACTTTCTTTTTGATATTTAGTATCGTTTCCAGCAATGAATACAATAGAGTTATCTGATAAAAGATCAATAACTTCCTTAGAAAGTTCTGTAGGAATAGCAGGACAACCCAAAGTTCGACCTAAAAATCCCATTTGATCAATATATGTTTTAGAAGCATAGTCAGCTCCGTGGATAACGATTGCTCTATCGTATGCATTTGAATTAAATCTATTTTCTAATCCTTTTAGTCTTAATGAATAGCCAAAGTTTCCAAAGTATGGTTTGCTGTCAGTAACAAAGAAACCTAAAGAACTTTGGAAAGAGTTTGGTGCATTAGAAAATTTAGTAGCTAAAACTTTTCCACTATTTTTTCCATGTGAAACATAAGTGTAGTAAAGAAGTTTTTTCTTTTTTAAATCCATAACAAAGAATCTTGGTTCAGTAGATGGTTTAGTAAAATCGATAACTGTTAAGTATTGGGATTTGTTTCCTTTAATTTTAGAAGCGCCTTTTACAGCATTTTTAAAAACATCATATGTCATTTTATCTTTTAATTCTAACGATCTATAAAGTGAAGACGTTGAAGCAAAAGAAGTGATGTAAAATATGAAAAATAAAGCTATTAATTTTTGTTTCATAAACCACCCCAGAAATAATTTTGATTCGTGCTTATATTGTTACGATAATAGATTTAAATACCTTGTATGTTACAAATCCAGGTTTAGCACCTTTAGGTTTGTTTAAATATTTGATTGGAGTATAGTCAACAGTTAATTTAGTTCCTTTCGGAAGTTTAGATTGTTGACCACAGAAGACAGCAATATTATATATAGTTTCTTCAGTTAAAATCTCAGAATGATTAATAACAGCGTGAGTTCCAGGCATATCTTTACAATGGAACCAGATATCTTCTCTATTAGAATACTTAGTTGTTAGGGCATCATTTTCAAGATTATTTCTTCCATATCTAACTAAAATATTATCGATTGTAATCTCTCCAAAGTTAAAAGCTTTAGTGACTATTTTTTTTGGAGCTTTTTTACTTTTTATTTTAGATGAAAGTTTCAAGTAGCCCTCGTTTAAAAGTTCCTCTTCAATAAGTTTTAGATTTTCTTTGGAATCACTATTTTCAATAAACGTTTCTACACTTAAAAAATATTTTAAATTTTCAGAAATTTCAATAAATCTTTTTCCATTGAACTCCATTCCTTTTTTTAATTTATTATATTTTTTATAAATTTTTTCAAGATTAACTTGTGGAGTTACTAAAGGGTCTAAAGGTATTTTGCACATCTTATCGTTGTAGAAATCGTAGAGCTCAACCTCGGTCATTCCTTTTTTTAAAGTGTAAAGAGAAGCGGCTAAAATATCCCCGAGCTCTCTATATCTATCAAAATCTTTTTTATCTTCTAAATCTTTTTTGATTGAGATAATAATTTTTTCAGATTTTTTTATTTCTTTTTTTACACACGCAGTTAGTTTATCTTTTAATATTTTAAAAGTATTAGATAGATTTTTATTTTCTAAATAGAAATTTATTAAGTCATTAAAGCTCTCATAAGTTTTTACAGAAGCATATTCTTTGGGTTCTATATTTAGAACTGTAGCCAAAAGAATTTCATCATGTTCATTAAAAAATATTTTAGGAGATATTTTATCGTTTAAAATTTCTTTTAATTTTTCAAAAGAATCTAGTGAATTTGCAAGAGACTTTCCAAGGCCTTCAACATTTTTTAATAAAGTTTTAGATTCTTTTTCAGAATCAAAAAACTCTTTTGTAATAGTATCAGGATTCATTTTTTTCTCTAGAGATGGAGTAGTATACTCGATTCCTGGAAAGAGAATTCTGCTTGGGTTTTCTTCTATTGAAAAACGTTTTGTAGAATCTAAGACTTTATTTTCTCTATCTGTTAGTATAAGATTTGAATGTTTTCCCATCATTTCAAAATATAGATTGTAAACTTTGATTTCTCCAAGTTCGTTTAATTTTGAAAATGTAAAAACTAAAATTCTGTCAAAGTCAATCTGCTTAATAGACAGTAGTGTTGATCCAACTAGATGCTTTTTTAAGTTTAAAGAAAAAGAACTGTTCTCTTCTAATAGATTTTCCTCTTTTGTATTTGATAAGTAGCAAAGAGAAAGGGCTGGGAAACAAGAAAGAACAAATTTTAGTTTCCCGAAGTTAATAGTTACAGCTAAAGAACTCGTCTGAACTATTTTATTAACACTTTTACCCTTTAAAGATGATTCTAATTCATCTTTGATTTTATTTAAAGAGATACCATCAAGGTATAACATTACTCTTCAACCTTAATAGCAATCAGGTTTTTTGCATCTAAAAGATTTACTTTAAGTACAGAACCATCTTCTTTTTCAAGAGCTACTTTATCTTTATCTTCTGATTCTATAATCTTTACAGCCGAATAGTGTTCAATTCCGTTGTTTGCGAAATAGTCTTGGATAATAGGAGTTCCTTTAACCTCAGTAATAGAAACAAGAGATCCTACAGCAAATTCTGTAACAGAGTGAGGTTTGAAAAACTCAGTTTTATCTTTTAAATTTTTTAGAATTAATTCAAAAGTTTCAGTAAAGTGATTTAAGTCATCAGTAGGAATATTTTCTGTGATAGTAGAAATAATATTCTTGTGGTAGTTGTTATGGTAGTTTAAAGCTTCAATTCCTTTTTTAGAAAGAGAAACGTATACCTTTCTTCTATCTGCATCAGAACGAACTCTATCAATAAATCCTTTTTCTCTCAATTTAGTTATCGCAACAGTAGCTGTACCCATAGTTATTCCAAGTCTGTCAGATAACTCGTTCATACTTAAAGATTCTTTTCCGATAGCTTCTATTATATGTAACTCTGTGTGAGTTATACATTTGATTCCTCTTTTTAATGCTAAATCCTCAGTTTCATAGAATAGTTTATAGAAATTTTCTAAAACATCATTTACTTTATTTATATTATTCATAATTATCTCTCCTTTAAAGACTTTATTCTCTCTTTGTAATCTCCTGAGAAAACATATGATCCAGCTACAAAAACATTTGCACCAGCATCGATACATCTTCCGATTGTTTCGTCAGTGATTCCACCATCAACTTGAATATCAACAGTTTCATTTAATTGACGAACTTCAGCGATTTTTTTAACTGAACTTTCAATAAATTTTTGTCCTCCAAAACCAGGATTAACAGACATAACTAAAACCATATCCAACTCATCAATAACATATTTAATGGCTTCAACAGGAGTAGCAGGGTTTAAAGATACACCAGCTTTAACTCCGAAAGACTTTATAAGTTGTATTGTTCTGTGTAGATGCTTAGTAGCTTCAGCATGAACAACAATGATATCAGCTCCAGCTTTAACAAAATCTTCGATATATCTTTCAGGTGATTCAATCATAAGATGTACGTCAAAAACTAATTTAGTTTTATTTCTGATTGACTTTACAACAGGTGCACCAAAAGTAATATTAGGAACAAACATTCCGTCCATAACATCTATATGTACATAATCTGCTCCAGCTGCATCAATAGCTATAACCTCATTACCAAGTTGGCTGAAATCAGCTGAAAGTATAGATGGCGCTATTTTAATCTCTTTTTGTATCATTAAATTCACTCCCTTATAGTGTTAAATACATTTTTTAATAATTATTTATATTTATTCCAAATCTCATTTTTAGATTTATCATAACAACGTTTAAAGAACTCATACCTTTCCTTTGGAATCACTCCATTTTCGACAGCTTTTTTAACTCCACATTGAGGTTCGTTGATATGAACACAGTTATTAAATTTACAACCTTCTCCTAAATTGAATTCAGGGAAAAGAGTAATTAGTTCTTGTGCATCCTCAGTTGGTGGAAGATCAACAGATGAAAATCCAGGAGTATCAATAACAAAACCACCGCTAGGAAGAGTAAGAAGTTTGCTGTCTCTAGTTGTATGCTTTCCAGCTCTTAATCTTTTACTAGTTTCTCCAGTTTTTAATTCTTTGGAGTCTTGTAGAAGGTTTAAAATACTAGACTTACCTACACCTGAAGGACCACCAAAAGCAGTAACATTGTCTTTTAAAAACTCTTTAAGTTCTTCGATACCAATATTTTCATAAGTTGAGATGTAGAAAACAGGAATCTCGATTTTATCAAGATACTCTAAATTTACTTTTATCTCTTTAAGTTCATCTTCAGATAATAAATCAACTTTATTGATGATTAAAACTGGGTTTATTTTATTGTATAGACTATTTAGAATAAGAATATTGATTTTTTCATAATCTATAGCAGGGTCTTTAGCCGCGAATTGTATAACTCCGAAATCAATATTAGCAACTAAAGGTCTTCTTAGAAGATTTTTTCTAGGTTTTACTTCAGTTATAAAACCATCTGCGTCAAAGACAACGTAGTCTCCAACAGTACAGTTCTCTCTTTTGTCAGATCTTTTTAAAATACCTCTTAATTTACAAAGATATTCTTTTCCATCGCTTTCAATGTTATAGAATCCTTGAATTTTATTAATAACAATACCTTCGATAATAATTCACACTCCTTAAATTAATAGCTAACAACAATATCAATAATACTTCCAACAGGGACAGTTTCTCCAATATTTGTTGTTTCGATAACAATTCCTTTCTCTAAGTCAGGAATTACTTTTTCTTGAACAGTTCCAATAATAAGGCCTTTTGAAATTAATTCATTAGTTGCTTCATCAAATGTGAAACCTATTGTATCTGGAACCTCTACAGAAGCTACAGAGTTAGAGTTACTTAAAAGAAGTGAAATTCCTTTATTTTTTTGAGTACTCTGTCCTAAAGAAGGCGTTGTAGCTAAAACTGTATTATATGGTAAATTTGAAGATGTATAAGAAACTTTTTTAATTCTCACACCCTCTTCTTGTAATTTTGCAGAAACCTCAATTAAGTTTTTATTAGTAAAGTCAGGCATAATATAATCGTCCTTTCCTTTACTTAACCAAACTCTAACAGTTCTCCCCTCTTTCACAGTTTTTTCAGGAGAAGGATTTTGTCTGAAAACAGTTCCAGTAGGAAGGTCAGAAAAGTCGCTTCCAGCAATAATAACATTTACTTTATCAATAGAGTCAATTTTTTTAATCTGATCTAAATTCATTCCAGTTAAATTTGGTAATGAATAGAAACTTTTATTGAAAGATATCTTCAAAAATATGTTAAAACTAAAAAAACAAATAAAAATAACAAGTATAAAAGATAGCAGATATGCTAAATATTTTTTCATTTTTCCTCCTAAATTGGTACTGTGAAATTAAATAATAAAATACTTTAAATACTTATAAAATAATATCATAGTGGCACTAAAATATCAATAATTACTTGATAAATAGTAGCTTAAATGATAGAATATTTTGTAAACTATTATTTGAAATTTAGGAGGGAAAAATGGATTACACAATAGAGAAAATGATTTCTGAAGGAGATTTACAAGCAAGAGTAAGAGAGGTTGCAAAAGAGATTGAGAGAGATTACAAAGGTAAAGATCTTATTTGCGTAGGTTTACTGAAGGGGTCAATCATGTTCATGGCAGATTTACTGAAAAATGTTGAGATGGATTTAGCTATGGATTTCATGAAAGTCTCTAGTTACCATGGAGGAACTGATAGCACAGGTGTAGTAAAGATTTTAAAAGATGTTGATGCAGACTTAACAGGAAAAGATGTTCTAATAATAGAGGATATAATTGATACAGGATTAACTCTAGAATCTGTTAAAAAGTTTTTAATGTCAAAACAACCAAATAGCTTAAAGGTTTGTTCTTTATTAGATAAGCCAAGCAGAAGAAAAGTTGAAATGGTTGGAGAATACATCGGGTTTGAAATTCCAGATGAGTTCGTAGTAGGATATGGACTAGATTATGATGAATTATATAGAAACCTTCCTTATATCGGAAAAGTAGTTAGAAAATAATAATAGAAATAAAAGGAGGTAAGATGTCCTTTAAACATAAGAAAAAATTTGGACAAAACTTCTTAACAGATCAAAACGATGTTTTGAATAAAATAATGGAAGTTTCAAATGTTGAAAAAGATGAGCATATAATTGAGATTGGGCCTGGAGAGGGAGCTTTAACAGCTTTACTTTTAGAAAGAGCTGAAAAGGTAACTTGTATAGAGATTGATACAGATTTAGAAAAAATCTTAACAAAAAAGTATTCATCAAATCCAAAATTTAATCTAATAATGCAAGACGTTTTAACGGTAGATTTAAAAGAAGTAATAGAGAAGGGAAGAGTTGTAGCGAATATTCCATACTATATAACTTCACCTATTATAAATAAAATAATTGAGCATAGAGACAGAATTAGTGAAATGTTCATAATGGTACAAAAGGAAGTGGCAGAAAGAGTTTGCTCAAAATCAGGAAAAGAGAGAAGTGTTTTAACTTTAGCCGTAGAATATTACGGTGAAGCAGAATATCTATTTACAATTCCCAAAGCATTCTTTACACCACCACCTAAAGTAGATTCAGCTTTTATGTCGATAAAGTTCTATAAAGACGCAAGGTATGAAAGTAGAATCTCTGAAGAATTGTTCTTTAAATATGTTAAAGCAGCATTCTCTAATAAAAGAAAAAATATCATAAATAACTTATCTACTTTAGGATATTCGAAAGATGCCATAAGAGAAAAGTTAGCTAAATTAGATATTCCTGAAACAGAGAGAGCAGAAAATTTAACAATAGAGCAGTTTATAGACTTAGCTGAGGTATTTGAAGCAGAATAAAACTTTTAATAAGTGAGGCGTTGATAAAAGAGGGGGTACCTAATTTTTGAAAGCCTCCTTTTAGCTTAAAAAGGAGTAAGAATGGATAGTTATGAATTTAAAATAAAAACGAAACGTGAGGATATTGATTTTATCAATAAAATAATGGAAGCTTACGAAGGTGTTGGAGTAGTAAGAACTAAAAATGCTGACGCAGGAGATTTATCAATCGTATCAACAACAGATTTTAAAGAGGATGTAAGAATGATTGTTGAAGATTTAAATAGAAAATGGGTTAAAGCTGAAATAGTTTCAGAAGGACCTTGGTCTGGAGAGTTATAAGAATAAAAAATCAGGAGGATAATATTGTGGAAAAATTAGAGCAATTAATTAATTATATAATCGGTGAGTTAGTTGAAACAAAAGAGGGAATAAGAATAAGTTATGATTTAATAGATGATACAGTAACATTTAAAGTTAGTGTAGCTCAGGGAGAAATGGGAAGAGTTATAGGAAAAAATGGACTTACAGCAAATGCAATAAGAGGAGTTATGCAAGCTGCTGGAGTAAAAGATAAATTAAATGTAAATGTTGAATTTGTAGACTAATTAAAGAATTTTGAAGGAGAATTAAAAATGGATTTATTATCAGTTGGAAGAGTTTCAGGAACTCACCATTTAAAAGGAGCTATAAAAGTTACATCAAATTTGGATGATTTAGAACCATTAAACGGAAGTAAAGTTATGGTTGAATTGCCTTCAGGTGATGTAAAAATATTAACGGTTAAAAAAGCATCAAATATGGTAGATAAAAAATGGATTCTTGAATTTGAAGAGTTAACTAATAAAACGGATGCAAATTCAATTCAAAACGGAGTTATAAAAGTAAGAAGAGATATCTTAGGAATAGAAGAGGATGAGTTTTTAGCAAATGATGTTTTAGGAATGAAAGCCATAACAGAAGATGGAGAAAATATTGGAGAAGTTGTAGATGTTTATGAGACAGCTGCTCACGATATATATGTTATTGAAGATGATGAATATGAAACGATGATACCTGATGTAGAGGTATTTATAAAAAAAATAGATTTTGAAAAGAGAGAGATTTTAGTTTCGTTAATTGATGGTATGAGAGAAAAAAAGAAAGACTAAGGAGAAAGTTGTGAAAATAAATATATTAACACTATTTCCAGAGTTTTTTGACTCGTTTAAAGAGCATAGTATAGTTAAAAGAGCTGTGGAAAAAGAGCAAGTAGAGATTAATATAGTTAATATAAGAGACTTTGCTGAGGGAAAACAAAGACAGTGTGATGATATGCCTTTTGGTGGAGGAGCTGGAATGGTTATGAAACCAGAACCGCTACTTAAAGCCTTAGAGCAAAATGGTGGAAAGGTAATTTACACTTCTCCTCAAGGAGTTAGATTAAATCAGAAGTTAGCTTGTGATTTAGCTCAAGAAGAGGAGATAACAATAATAGCAGGTCACTACGAAGGAATAGATGAAAGAGTTATTGATAGCAAAGTTGATTTAGAGATTTCGTTAGGAGATTTCGTTTTGACTGGTGGAGAGTTACCTGCAATGGTAATATCAGATTCAATAATAAGATTGATTCCTGGAGTTATAAAAAAAGAGTCTTATGAAAATGATTCTTTTTATAATGGACTTTTAGATTATCCACACTATACAAGACCAGCTGAATATGAGGGATTAAAGGTGCCAGATGTTCTTATGTCAGGTCATCATAAAAATATAGATGAATGGAGATTAAAACAAAGTTTAAAAAGAACTCTAGAAAGAAGACCTGAGTTATTGAAAGACCGTGAATTCTCAAAGTTAGAAAAAAAACTTTTAAAAGAGATAAAAGGAAGTGGAGCAAATGATATATAAATTAGGAAATTTAGTTCCAAAAATTGGTGAGAATAATCTTATAGTTGAAAATGCTACAATAATTGGAGATGTTGAAACTGGAAAAAATGTTAGCATCTGGTTTTCAGCAGTTTTAAGAGCTGATATGAGTAAGATATCAGTTGGAGACAATTCAAACATTCAAGACAATACTACGGTTCATGGAGATACTCCGTTCCCAGTAGTTATAGGTGATAATGTAACAGTAGGTCATAACTGTATAATTCATGGTTGTGAAATAGGTGATAATGTCATTGTTGGAATGGGATCAATTTTGTTAAATGGAGCGAAGATTCCTAAAAACTGTATTGTTGGAGCTGGAAGCTTAGTAACGGATAAGTTGATAGCAGAGGAGGGGGATTTAATTGTAGGATCTCCAGCTAAAGCTATCAAAAAACTTTCTGATAAAAATGTAGACTATTTACAATATGCAAATCAGGTTTACTTAGATAAAATAGAGATGTATAAAAAATTAGAGAGAATAGGGTAGGTAAAAAAATGAGAAAAGCAATATATTTAGGACTAGTTCACTCACCTGTATACAATAAAAGAGGGGACGTAGTATGTACATCAGTAACAAACTTTGATATACACGATATATCAAGAACTTGTAGAACTTATGATGTTAATCAATATCATATAATAGTATCTGTAGATGCACAAAAGCAATTAACTGAAAGAATTATAGGTTACTGGCAAGATGGTTTCGGAACAGGATATAACAGAGATAGAGAGGAAGCTTTTGGAAGAACGAGAGTTTATGAATCTATAGAGAGAAGTATCGCTGAAATAGAAGCAAGAGAAGGAAAGAAACCTTTAATAATAACGACATCAGCAAAAACATTCCCAAACTCAATAAGCTATAAAAATTTATCTGAGAAAATGATAAATGATGATCAACCATATTTAATTCTATTCGGAACAGGATGGGGATTGATTGATGAGGTTATGAATATGTCAGATTACATTTTAGAACCAATTAGAGGGGCGGCAGACTATAACCATCTATCAGTTAGATCGGCGGTTTCAATCATCTTAGATAGATTATTAGGTGAAAACTAATTGAGAAGAGAAATTAGAATAAGACCTCAAAGAAATATTTTTAAAGAGATGGGGATTGAAAATATCGAAATCACAGAGATAGTGTTCAGCGAGAGAAATAAAAAGATGGATCTTATATGTGTGGTTTCTACTCCGCAAGATTTAAAAGGATTAGATAAGGCTTATGAAAATTTAAAAAAGAAGTTTGGAAGTGAATTAGATATAGATTTTAAAATAGAGTATATGTCTAAGGAGATAAGCAAAGAGAGTTTTTTAGAGATTGTAGAGAGAGTTATCGAAAAATTGAAAAAAACAAATGCTATTTCAAAATCATTTTTATATCTTTATAGAGTCTCTATAAGAGAAAATAATGTTGATATAGAGTTGAAAAATGAAATGGCAGTAGAAACACTTTATAGTTCAAATTTAGATGTAAAGTTGCAAACACTTTTAGAGAACTATGGAATAAAAGGATTTAAAGTTAACTTTGTTTCGGGAGATTTCAACTCAGAGATAAAAAATATTGAGAGTGAAATTGAGAATCAGATAATAACGTTAAGTGAAAAAGAAGAGGAAAAAGAAACAGTTGCAAAAGTTGCTGCTCCACCAGTTGAGATAAAATCGGCAGTTCCAACAGGAAGAGGTGGATTCAGTAAAAAGAAAGATATAAAAAGTCCAAGTATGCCATTATCAGAGTTTAAAGAACTTATAGAGAATGAAATTGCAGTTGTAGAAGGTGAGCTGTTTGCTACTGAAGGAAGAGAGTTAAGAACTGGAAAGATTCTTCAAGTATTAAGAATTACTGATGGTGAAGATTCAATAACTGCAAAAATTTTCTTGAATAGTCCAGAGGATTTTGATGTTAAAGTTGGAGATTTTGTAAAAATTAGTGGAAAAAAACAGATAGATACTTTTGAAAATAATGAGGAAATAATATTAGTTAATATTTTAAATAAATTAGAAAAAGAGAAGTCTAAAAAACAAGATTTATCTGAAGAGAAAATGGTAGAGTTACATACACACACTAAAATGAGTGAAATGTGTGGAGTAGAAGATGTAAAAGGAATTGTAGGAAGAGCGTTAAACTATGGGCATAAAGCTGTTGCGATAACTGATTATGGTGTTGTTCATGCTTTCCCGTTTGCGTATAAAGCTGCAAAAGGTAAAGATATAAAAATAATCTTTGGTTGTGAGATGTATATGGTTGATGATACTCAACCGATGGTGCAAAATGCAAAAGATGTTTTGATTGATGAAGAGACATATGTAGTGTTTGACTTAGAGACTTTAGGTCTTAATTCACATAAAAATGAAATAATAGAGATTGGAGCAGTTAAACTTCAAGGTAGAAGAATTGTAGATAGATATTCTCAGCTTATAAATCCGGGGAAACCTATTCCAAAAAAAATTCAGGAAATAACAGGAATAGATGACGCTTTAGTAGCAGGAATGCCTTCAATAGAAGAGGTATTACCTAAATTTATGGAGTTTTTAGGAGATGCAACTTTAGTGGCTCATAACGCACCTTTCGATATGGGATTCTTGAAAAGAGATATAAAAAAGTATCTAGATATAGATTACAATCCAGCAGTTATAGATACACTACAAATGGCGAGAGATCTATATCCTAATCAAAAAGGATATGGACTAAAACCTATGACAAAATTCTTAAAAGTAGCACTAGAGAATCACCACAGAGCTGTTGATGACTCTCAAGCTACAGCAGCTATGTTTGCAATATTCTTAGAGAGATATTTAGAGGTTGGAGTAACAAATCAACTGAATATGACAGGAGCTTTCCCACTAAACTTTAGAAAGCAGGATATTAGAAATGTAATGGTTTTAGTAAAAGATTTAGTTGGATTGAAAAATCTTTATAAATTAATTTCAGAAGCTCATATTGATTACTTTGGAAATAAAAAACCGAGAATTTTAAAAACTGTATTAAGTGAAAATAGAGAGGGACTTATACTAGGAGCACCGACATCAGTTCATTTTGCAAATAATGGTGAACTTTCAGAAGCGTACTTTAGAAATGATTTGGAAAAAGTAAAAAAATGTTTACAGTTTTACGATTATGTTGAATTACAACCAAGAGTTACATTTTCAGAATTTTTAGATAGTGATGATACAGGGGCTATAGCTTCGTTTAAAGATGTAGAAAAAATGAATAGGTATATGTATGATTTAGCTAAAGAAAATGGAAAAATAGTAACTGCTTCCTCAAACGTACACTATCTAGAGAAAGAGGATCATAAAATAAGATCTATTCTTCTTTATGGAAGTGGAAGTGTATTTAGGGAAAATCAATATAGAGTTGATAATGGATTCTACTTTAGAACGACGGGTGAACTTTTAGAAGAATTTAGTTACTTAGGTGATGATATCGCAAGAGAGATTGTTATTGACGCAACAAATGATATCAATAATAAAATTGATAAGGTTCAACCAATTCCAAGTGGATTCTATCCGCCTAAAATAGATAACGCTGAAAATATTGTAAGAGACATGACCTATACTAAAGCTTACGAACTTTATGGAAATCCTTTACCTGAAAATGTTGAGGCAAGAATTGAAAGAGAGTTAAAAGCAATCATAGGAAACGGATTCTCAGTACTATATTTATCAGCACAAAAGTTAGTAAAAAAATCTTTAGACAATGGGTATCTAGTTGGTTCGAGAGGTTCAGTTGGGTCTTCGATAGTCGCATATATGATGGAAATAACAGAGGTTAATGCATTATATCCACATTATTTATGTACAAATCCTGAGTGTAAACATTCAGAGTTTATTGAAAGAGAAGGAGCTGGAGTCGATTTACCAGATAAAGATTGTCCAAAGTGTGGTCAAAGATTAAAAAAGGATGGACATTCGATTCCGTTTGAAGTTTTCATGGGGTTTGATGGAGATAAAGTTCCAGATATAGATCTTAACTTCTCAGGAGAGTATCAATCTGAAATTCATAGATATTGTGAAGAGTTATTTGGAAAAAGTAATGTATTTAAAGCAGGAACAATATCAACTTTAGCAGAGAAAAATGCTGAAGGATATGTTAGAAAATTCTTTGAAGATCACAGTATCATTTCAGGTAGAGCTGAAGTTATGAGAATGGCTCAAAAGTGTGAAGGTGCAAAGAAAACAACAGGGCAGCATCCAGGTGGTATGATAGTTGTACCTCAAGGGAATTCTATATATGAGTTTTGTCCAGTTCAAAGACCTGCAAACGATCAATCGAGTGACTCTACAACAACACATTATGATTATCATGTAATGGATGAGCAGCTAGTAAAATTAGATATACTTGGGCATGATGATCCTACAACAATAAAAATGCTTCAAGAATATACTGGAGTAAATGTTTATGATATTCCTTTAGCGGATCCAGAAACTATAAAGATTTTCTCTGGAACGGAATCATTAGGTGTAACCAAAGAAGAGATTGGATCAGTTGTTGGAACTTATGGTGTTCCAGAGTTTGGAACAGGATTTGTAAGACAGATGCTTGTAGATACAATGCCAACAACATTTGCAGAACTTGTAAGAATATCGGGTCTTTCACACGGAACAGATGTATGGCTAAATAACGCCCAAGAATTTGTAAGAGAAGGAAAGGCAACACTTTCACAGATTATATCAGTTAGAGACGATATTATGAACTTCTTAATAGATCAGGGGCTTGAAAAAGGTACGGCATTTAAGATAATGGAATTTGTAAGAAAAGGACAGCCAAGTAAAAATGTAAATCAATGGAAAGAGTATTCTGATTTAATGAAAGAGCATGGAGTTCCTGAATGGTATATAGAATCTTGTAGAAGAATAAAGTATATGTTCCCTAAAGGACATGCGGTTGCTTATGTTATGATGGCAATGAGAATAGCATATTTCAAAGTTCATTATCCTTTAGCATTTTATGCGGCATATTTAAGTAGAAAAGTAGAGGACTTTGACTTTGAGTTGATGAAAGATTTAGCGAGTGTAAGAGAAAGAATACAAGAGTTAAATAAAGAGCCTAAATTGGATGTAAAGAAAAAGGCTCAACTAGCAGTGTGTGAAATAATAGTAGAGATGCACGCAAGAGGATTTGAATTTTTAAATCTAGATGTATATAAATCGCATGGATATAGATTCACAATAGAAGATGGTAAAATAAGAGTTCCGTTGATGGCTTTAAATGGACTAGGTGCTTCTGTTATGGAGAATATTATTAGAGAAAGAGAGTTGGGAAGATTCATCTCTTATGAAGATTTGAAGAGAAGAACAAAAACATCTCAAACAACAGTAGATAAATTAAAAGAGTTGAATTGTATAGAAGCTTTAAGTGAAACAAATCAAACAACTTTATTTTTCTAGGAGGGCAAAGTGTTTAACATAAAAAAACAATATTTAGGTGCAGGATTAGTTTGTTTAGCTGCAACTATGTGGGGATTTGATGGTATAGTTTTAACACCCAGATTATTTAAACTGGATGTAGCTTATGTGGTATTTGTACTGCATCTACTTCCATTATTAGGAATGAGTTTATTGTTCGGAAAAACAGAGATAGCGAATATAAAGAAATTAGGAAAAGAGGATCTGTTTTTCTATTTCTTAATAGCACTATTTGGAGGAGCTTTAGGTACGTTGTCAATAGTAAAAGCTCTATTTTTAGTAAACTTTAATCATTTAACAGTAGTAACATTGCTACAAAAATTACAGCCGGTATTTGCAATTATTTTAGCAAGAATTTTATTAGGAGAAAAAGTAGGGAAGAATTTTATATTCTGGGCTTTAGCGGCACTAATAAGTGGATACTTCCTAACTTTCCAATTTACGCTTCCTCACTTTGAAGCCGGGGATAAAGTTGGAGTAGCAAGTTTGTATGCTATGTTAGCTGCATTTTCTTTTGGAAGTTCAACAGTATTTGGAAAAAAGATATTGGCAAACTCGTCATTTAGAACGGCTTTATATACAAGATATCTTTTTACATCAATAATTACAGGATTGATAGTACTATTTAACGGAAATATGGGATGGTTCTTGAAAACAACTCCAGACCAATGGCTGATATTTGTGATTATTGGTTTAACAACAGGTAGTGGAGCAGTATTGCTATACTACTTAGGGCTTAGACACATAAGAGCAAATATAGCAACAATGTGTGAGTTATGTTTTCCTGTTTCGTCAATAGTTTTTGATTATATATTTAACAAAAAGATGTTGTCACCAATTCAGTTTATTAGTGCGGGAATGTTACTGTTTACAATATATAAGATCACTAGAAATCAAAAAAACTAAAAAAAGCTTGAAAAACTTGTCCTAAAAATATATAATAAACTTATTAAAAGTTGTATAATAATGAATTTTTGGAGGGGTTAAACCGTGGATTGCAATTTTACCTTAGAAGATATATTAAAAGCTAATGAAACTATAAAGGATTCATTAAAAAGAACACCTGTAGTAGAGTGTCCGACATTAAAGGATTTAACAGGGAATTCTGTATTCTTTAAATTAGAAAATTTACAAAAAACAGGATCTTTTAAATTAAGAGGAGCCTTAAATAAAATAGCTAGCCTTTCAGCTGAAGAAAGAGCTGCTGGAGTAATAGCTTCATCGGCAGGAAATCATGCACAAGGAGTTGCACTAGGAGCAGCGGCACAAGGAATAAAAGCAACAATAGTTATGCCGGCAACAGCACCTTTAGCAAAAATTGCAGCGACTAAATCTTATGGAGCTGAAGTAGTTCTAGAAGGTGAAGTTTATGATGATGCTTATAGAAAAGCTTGTGAGATTCAAAAAGAAACAGGTGCCACTTTTTTACACCCTTTTGATGATAAATTTGTAATGGCAGGGCAAGGAACAATAGGTTTAGAAATATTAGAGGATATTCCAGATGTAGATGTTGTTTTAGTACCAATCGGTGGAGGAGGAATTATTGGTGGAATAGCTAAAGCTATAAAATCATTAAGACCAGAAGCAAAAGTTATAGGAATAGAAGCTGCAAATGCAGCATCAATGATGGAAGCTGTAGCTATGAAAGAGGTATGTGAGATTACAACAAAACCAACAATAGCTGATGGAATAGCAGTTAGAAAAGCAGGATGTGAGCCATTTAAAGTGGTTCAAGAGTGCGTTGATGAAATTGTAACGGTAACAGAAGATGAAATAGCTAAGGCAATTTTATTCCTTATGGAAAAAAGTAAAGTTGTTGCTGAAGGTGCAGGAGCTACAACAGTAGCTGCAATTTTAGCAGGAAAAATAAAGGTTGAAAATAAAAAAGTTTGTGCAGTTATATCAGGTGGAAATATAGATATTAATCTAGTTGAAAGAGTATTGAATAAAGCATTAATTCTAGAAGGAAGAAGATTTGCGTTCTCAGTAGAATTATCTGATAAAGTGGGAGAGATGGCTAAAGTAGTTGCTGCAATTTGTGAAATGAACGCAAATATTTTAAGTGTTAATCAAACAATGTATAGTCCAAACTTAGGAATTACTTCTCAAGAGGCAAGTTTTGTTTTAGAGTGCTTTGATAAAGAGCATCAAGAAAAAGTAAAAGAAAAATTGACATCTATGGGATATAGAATGTATTAATAAAAAAATGAGAGGAAACCCTCTCATTTTTTCTTATCTTAATTAATTTAAAATTTCTAACCACTTTTCAATTCTTCTAGGGAAATTTTTTAGTTGAACCTCATCTATATAAAATGTAGGAACTACATCAAAATCATAATCTGAAACCTCTAAATTTAATTTATAGTGTTGCTCTTTAAATTCTCCAGAGCTTAATGATTCAGAAAACTCGTTTTCAGGAATACCTAAATTTTTAGCAACATCTGTTAGCACATTAATATTTCCAATATCTCTATTATGAAGCCAATATGCATCTAAAACTTCACGGATATACTCAATTCCTTTATTATATTTTTCAGCAGTGTATAAACCTTCGAAAGCTAGAGCTGTTCGAGGTTTAGGATTTACAGTTGGGAAATTAATTAAAATATTTTCAGACTCTGCCCACTCGACAATATTTTTCTGAAAATATATTTTTCCAGCCTCGTTCACAACAGCTTGTGGTTTTGGTTCTGGAGAAAGTTCATACGGTAAGAATTTAAATTCAGGAGTAATATTTTTTTCTTTAAGCGCTTTTTCAAGAATCTTTTCTCCTACAAAACAATACGGGCATATAAAATCTAAAATTATAGTTATTTTCATATTTTCCTCCTAATATTTTCAATAAAGTTGCTATGAATAATATTACACTATATTTTCAAATTATCCTTTAAAAAATAAAAAAATTCAAAAAAATGGTTGCAGAAAAATTCTTTTTATAGTATACTCCTGCTAACAATAGAAGAGAGGTTAGTTCACTTCCACAAAGGGAGCCTAAGGCCGAGGGCTATGATCTTGTGATCCTGTGAATTAAGTATTGTGACGCTGCCATAACAATACGCTTATTAAGATTTTAATTAAGTTCTCAAAGGCATACCATTTTTTGGTATGCCTTTTCTTTTGGGGTAGATACTAAAAAAATCGGGAGGACAAAAATGTCAAAAACTTTATTATTAACTTTTTTATCGTTATCAGCACTTACTTTAGCTAAAACAGAGTACACTGGGGGAAAATATTTAGGAAGAGATATAATTACAAATCTCGACGTAACTGATTTGGAAGTAGGGAAAACTCATGAGTTCTTTTTCCAAGGAACAGAAAATAGTTTAGGTAGTCCTTGGTATATTCCAGTTACTGTTATAAAAGGAGAAAAAACAGGAGGAAAATTTTTAGTAAACTCTGGAGTTCATGGAAATGAGTTGAATCCTATTTTAGCAACATATAAAGTGAAAGAAAAATTAAATCCTAAGAATGTTAAGGGAACAGTTACTATAGTTCATGGGATGAATATTCCTGGACTGTTAAATAATACTAGAGGATACAAGTTTGGAGGGAATTCAGAGAATACATCAGACGTGAATAGACAGATGGATTCTGGAAAGGTAACTACTGTTGATCAAAAATACTCTACATTAATATGGCAAAATTTACTATCTAAAAATGCGGATAAGGTGATTGATCTACATACAAGTGGAAAAGGAAGCCAGTTTCCATTATTCGTGTATGCAGATTTTAGAAATTTAGATATAAAGAAGATGGCTGAGTTAACAGGTTCTGATATCGTAAAAATGGATAATGGTGAAAAGGGATCGGTAGAAACATCTTTTGTTGAATTAGGAGTTCCAAGTATAACTTTTGAATTAGGGTCTTCAGAAACTCAAGAAGCAGAAATAGTAGCTAGAGCAACAGATGGAGTACTAAATAATCTTATTTATTGGAATTATTTAGATGCTAAAGAGATAAAATCAAAAGTAGAAACATTCTATGGAAATACTTGGAGTCGTATTCGTGCTGAAAAAGGTGGGTTTGTTGAAGCAAAAGTAAAAGTGATGGATAAGGTAAACAAAGATGATGTTTTATTTGTTCAATATGATGCATTTGGAAATGTGGTAAAGGAGTATAAATCACCAAATACAGGTATAGTGGCTAGTGTGAAAGATTATCCTTATAGCGAACCAGGGGATTCTTTAGGAAGAGTTATTGAGTATGACAAAAATGATAAAGATCAACTTTTAAAATAAAGTTTGAGAAAGAGCTTCTATAGCTCTTTTTCTTTTGTAAAAAAACTGAAATATGAAGCTATTACACAAAAAATACACATAACAAAAATAGAATATTTTGGGATAAAAAACTCTAAACTTGAATAGGGTTTAAAATAAATTATTTGGAGGAAGTTGATGAAAAAAATATTAGGGCTATTGGTATTACTTTCGACAGCAGCCTTTTCTAGAGAGTTAACGTTAGAGAGTGCAATCGATTTAGCTTTAGAGAATGG
>NZ_JTLI01000013.1 GCF_000799075.1 Cetobacterium sp. ZOR0034 | reverse complement strand
ATTTTTTTAAAAAATTCTAAAAAATATTTTAGAAAAAACAAAATTATATACTTGACTTCATATAGTTAGTCTCATATTTATCTAATAATTTATAATACTCTTTATTTTATGAAAAGTAAATAAAAAGGGTGAATAGTTCATAGGTGAACACTCCATCTATTTATTTGTTTCAAAATAGATTAAAATAACTTATGAAAAAGAGATGAGACATATTTTAGCCACAAATATTTAGTAAAATATTAGTAATAAAAAATGCTCAATTAATAGGAGGAAAGAAAAATGAAAAAAATGAATATGATGGTTTTAATTGGAAGTTTATTAATAGGAACTATGGCTTTTGCAGAAAGAGAAGTAGAATTTGATTATCAAAAGAACTTAGAGGAAAGAAATCAAAGAGATCAAAAAAACATAGAAGCCTACGCAGAAAGTAATAATATTTCAATAGAAGTAGCGGCTCAAAAATATTATCAAAAACTGCAACAAGAATTTAAAAATAATGAAGCATTAAGACAAGAGATGATAAAAAGTAGTAGTGATCAAAATTAATTTAACTCCACATATTGTTTGATAATCAAAATTTTGTGAAAAAAATGTATTTTTTCCAATCAAAATATCTTGACTTTTTCCATTTTATTAGGTATATTACATAGTATAAAGAAACATAAAAATTCAGGAGGTATTTGGTTATGCATATAATAGATAAAGACACTTGTATTGGTTGTGGAGCTTGCGAAGGAACTTGTCCAGTATCAGCAATATCAGCTGACACAAATGGAAAATATGAAATTGGTGAGGCTTGTGTAGACTGTGGAGCTTGCGCAGGAGTTTGCCCAGTATCAGCAATAACAGCATAGTTATAACTAGATTTTAAAGCTTAGGGAAACCTAAGCTTTATTTTTTTTTGATTTTTTTGTATACTTAAAGAAAAAAGGATGGTGTTCCGATGAGTTTAAATAGAAGTCAAAAAGAAGCAGTGGAAACTATCAACGGACCATTGTTAATAATAGCAGGACCCGGTTCTGGAAAGACAAAAACTTTAGTAGAGAGAATGGTTTATATGATCAAAGAGAAAAATATAAAACCAGAGGAACTTTTAATTTCAACATTTACAGAGAGAGCAGCAAGAGAACTATCAACAAGAGTTATGGATAGATTGAAAGATGAAAAATTTCATATAGAAGGAATGTATATAGGAACGCTGCATTCAATCTGTTTAAAAATTATAGATGAAAATATAGAGATATCTAATTTAAAAAAAGGATACAAAGTGCTTGATAATATAGATCAAAAGTTTTTTATCTTTTCGAAATTGAGATATTTTAAAGAAATTAAGGGATTTAATGAATTTTTTGAAAAGAAAGAATATTTGAGTAATTGGAAAATTGGGGAAATCTTAATAAAGTGGTTTAACAAATTTAGTGAAGAGGGATTAGAACTATATGATGAAAGTTTCTTATCAAAAGCATATAGAATCTATAAAGAGATTCTTTTCAAAGAGAATGTAATTGATTTTTCAATGATTCAAAAAGAGGCTTTTCAAATTTTGAAAAATAATGAAGTTATTTTAAAGAGATTCACTGAAAAAATTAGATATATAATGATTGACGAATATCAGGATACAAACACAATTCAAGAAAAATTGATTTTTTTAATGGGCGGAGAAAATAAAAATATATGTGTTGTAGGAGATGATGACCAGGGGATATATAGATTTAGAGGTGCGACAATAAGAAATATACTTCAATTTGAAGAACGAATAGGAAAAGAGTGTAAAGTAATTAAATTAGAAGTTAATTACAGATCAGAAAAAGATATTGTTAAATTTTGTAAAGAATGGATAAATAGTCTTTATTGGGATAAGTTTAGACACTCTAAAGAGTTAGTAGTGCCTGAAGAAAAGAATAGTGAGAAAACCAGAGTTGTAAAATTATCGGTTGAGGACTCTGAAAGCAAATGGCAAGACAGAATTGCTAAATTTTTAATTTTTTTAAAAAATTCAAAAAAAATTGATGATTTTAATCAAGTTGCATTTTTGTTTAGATCTGTAAAAAATAAAAGAATTGTATCTTTAGCGCATTATTTAGAGTATAGAGGGATAGGAGTCTATTCACCGAGGTCTAATCTTTTTTTTAATAGAGATGAGATTATACTTTTAATAGGAGTTTTTCTTTATATTTTAGCTAGGCCTGAAAGCAAGATTTATAATAATGAATATAAATTGGAAATTTTAGATTATTACAAAAAATGTTTAAATATTGTGGAGAAAAAAATAAAATCTGATGAACTTTTTAAACAAGAAATTAATTATTTAAAAGATGAATATCTTCAAGAAAAAAATGAAGGAGCGTTGCTAGAACTTTACTATAAAATTATTGGATTAAGTATATTTAAAGAAAGTTTTGAAAAAGAATTAAATGGTGTTTTAAAAAATAGAGAACTTTATAATTTAGGAATATTTTCGAAAATAGTTCAAAAAGCAGATAATATTTCTGGTGTTTTAAAAATAAAAAAAGAAAATATAATAAAAGTTGGAGACTATTTTTTTACTATGCATTTAAAATTTTTAAAACAAAATGGTGTAGATGAATATGAGGATATTAAGGAATATGCTCCAGAAGGAGCAGTATCATTTTTAACAATTCATCAGTCTAAAGGATTAGAATTTCCTGTTGTTATAGTTGGTTCATTAGAAAGTATTCCAGAGGGAGACAGAAATGAAGAGGAAGAGTTAGAAAGAATGTATATTCCATATAACGATTTTGAACCAGATTACAGAATAAAAGATTTCGATTTTTGGAGATTATATTATACAGCGTTTTCAAGAGCTAAGAATTTATTAGTCTTAACTGCAATTGAAAGCAATAAAGGTAAAAGACAAGTTCCGTCTTTGCCTTTTAAAAGAGTTTATGAAAGTATTCCTGATATCCTTTCTGGCGATTTAAGTTTTAATGATTTAGATATAGAAAATATAAATAGTATTGAAATAAAAGAAAGCTATTCGTATACCGGAGATTTATTGAAGTATAAAGAGTGTCCATATAAATATAGACTTAATAAAATTTTAGAATTTCAAAATATGCGAACTGTTGATAATTTTTATGGGTCATTAGTACATGAAACTTTAGAAAATATAAACAAATATATTTTACAAAATATAAATTTAGATGACAGTCAATTATCTAAAGAATATTTTGAAATATATGAAACTATGAGAAAAAGGGATAATATATCCTTAAATAAAGAGATTTTGGAAAAGGGATTCTCTCAAATACTAAATTACTATAAAAGTGAATTTACTAAGAGAAAATTTAAAGATGTAGAAAAAAATATTTTTGCTCTAAGAAAAAACTATACGATAGAAGGAACACTAGATTTAATTATAGAGGAAAATGAAGAATTGAAAGTTATAGATTTTAAAACTGGTTCAGATGAATTAAATGAAGAGATGATGAATAAGTATATAGAGCAGATAAGGTTATATTGTTATCTTTTATCTGTAAATACAGATAAAAAAATTATTGGTGGGGAGATTTATTTTGTTAAAAATAATAAGATAATAGAAGTTGAGTATAATTTAGGTGATGAGGAGAATATTTTAAAGGAGTTTGATACGATATCTGAACGTATAAGTAAGTGTGATTTTTCTGAAAAAAGTTCTTCGAAAGAAAAATGTTTAAAATGTGAATTTAAAAAGCACTGTTTTGGTATAAATATGATATAATAAGAATAAAAAAAGGTGATTAGAATGTATGTAGTATTAAAAAAATCTGCTACATCTGGAGAAATTTTAGAGTTAAAAAAATTTATAGAAGAAACAGGACATGGGGCTTTAGAGATTCTAGATGGTGGTATAAAGAAAATTGGTATTATGGGTAAAAAAGGTGGATTAACAAAAGAAACTTTAAAGGAGTTTCATATAGTTAGTGATGTTTTACAGATTGGGAAACCTTTTAAATTTGTGAGTAGAGAGTTTAAAAATGAAGATACAGTAATTGAAATAAAAGGAAGAAAAATTGGAAGCTCTGATTTAGTTTTAATGGCAGGACCTTGTTCTATTGAAGATAGAGATATGATACTAGAGATAGCTAAAGTTGTAAAAGAAAATGGCGGAGAATATCTTAGAGGTGGTGCATTCAAACCGAGAACATCTCCGTACGATTTCCAAGGATTAGGTGAAGAGGGTCTTAAGTATATGAGAGAAGCTTGTGATACTTATAATCTTTTGATGGTAACAGAGGTAATGGATACAAGAGATATAGAGTTGATTTCAAAATATACAGATATTTTCCAAGTTGGTGCTAGAAATATGCAGAATTTTAGTCTATTAAAAGAACTTGGAAAAACGGATAAACCAGTACTTTTAAAAAGAGGATTGAGCGGTACAGTAAGAGAGTTCTTAATGGCTGCAGAGTATATTGTAGCTTTTGGAAATACACAGATTATTCTTTGTGAAAGAGGAATAAGAACGTTTGAAACGGCGACTAGAAATACTGTAGATATAAATGGAATAGCTCTTTTAAAAGAAAAGACACATCTTCCTATAATTATAGATGCAAGTCACGGAACAGGAAAAAGATCTCTGGTAGAACCTGTGACATTAGGATGTGTTTTAGCGGGAGCTGATGGTGCAATGGTAGAGATTCATAAAAATCCATGTTGCGCTTTATCAGATGCAGATCAGACTTTAAGCTTTGAAGCTTTTGAAATACTTTGTAAAAAATTAAAGAAAACACTAGAATTTAAAGAGAGCTTGAAATGTTTATAGATAAGAAAGAATATTGGGAGCTAGAGGAGTTTAAAGAGTTTAATTTAAAAGCTATTTATACAACTAAAACTTTTGGAGATGTTCGAAATGAAGAGGATAGAAAAAATATAATCTCGATATTAAAAATAGAGGATAAAAAAATCTATTCAGGTTATCAAACACACTCGGATAATATAGTTATAATAGAAAGTGAAACGCCAGAGTATTCTGAGGATACAGATGGTTTTTTAACAGATAGAGATGATGTGGTAATATTTACTAAATATGCAGATTGTCTGCCAATCTATTTTTATGATAAAAAAAATAAGGCTTATGGCTGTGTTCATTCTGGATGGGTAGGAAGTTTTAAAAAGATAGGAGTAAAAGCAGTACAGCTTTTACAAAAGAGATTTAAAACTGATTTAAAAGACCTTATAGTAGCTTTCGGAATAGGAATCTCTCCTAAAAATTATGAGGTATCAAAAGATTTTTATGAAAAATTTAAACTAGAGTTTTCAAATGAAATTTTAGAAAAAGTATTTTTAAATATAGATGAAAAGTATTTTTTTGATAATCAGAGGTTTAATTATAACTTGATGATAAACTTTGGAATAAAATCAGAAAATATTATAGAAACTCAACTTTGTACATTTGAAGGGAATTTTCATTCTCATAGAAGAGAAAAAGAACTTTCAGGAAGAAATGGAGCATATATATATGTTGACATTTCTAGAGAATAGTGGTACAATAATTTGCTAATAAAATGCACATTGATTATTTCTAAACAAGGTGCCCTTAGGGGATGTTTAGTTTTGAGATCAATGGAAGAAAAAACCAAAACTAGGAGGAATTAAAAATGGCAGTAATTACTATGAAACAATTACTTGAAGCTGGAGTTCACTTCGGACACCAAGCTAAGAGATGGAATCCAAAGATGTCAAGATACATCTTCACTGAGAGAAACGGAATCCACGTAATCGATTTACACAAATCTTTAAAGAAAATAGAGGAAGCTTACGCTGTAATGAGAGAAATCGCATCTAACGGTGGAAAAGTTCTTTTCGTAGGAACTAAAAAGCAAGCTCAAGAAGCTGTTAAAGATCAAGCTGAAAGATCAGGAATGTACTACATCAACAACAGATGGTTAGGTGGAATGTTAACAAACTACAAAACTATCCAAACTAGAGTAGAGAGATTAAAAGAGTTAGAAAGAATGGAAGCTGATGGAACATTAGATACAGCTTACACTAAGAAAGAGGCTGCTAACTTCAGAAAAGAGTTAGTTAAACTTTCTAAAAACTTATCAGGAATCAAAGATATGAAAGAAGTTCCAGCTGCTATATTCGTAGTAGACGTTAAGAAAGAAACTTTAGCAGTAGTAGAAGCTGCTAAATTAGGAATCCCTGTATTCGCTATGATCGATACAAACGTAGATCCTGATTTAATAACTTACCCAATTCCTGCAAACGACGATGCTATCAGATCGGTAAAATTAATCGCTTCTGTAATGGCTAACGCTATCATCGAAGGAAACCAAGGAAAAGAAAACGCTGCAGTAGCTTCAGACGAAATCGCTGTTGAAGAAGGATCAGCTGAGTAATTAATACTTGAATTTATGGAATTGAGTGCTTAGCCCTCAATTCCTTGTACTATATAGATATGAAAGAATTCTAAAAAATTAGGAGGAAAAAATGGCAGAGATTACAGCAAAATTAGTAAAAGAACTAAGAGATAGAACTGGTGCTGGAATGATGGATTGTAAAAAAGCATTAGGAGAAACAAACGGAGATATCGAGAAAGCGATAGACTTACTAAGAGAGAAAGGAATTGCTAAAGCAGCTAAGAAATCAGGAAGAACAGCTGCAGAAGGATTAATATTCGACGGTGTTTCTGCTGATAACAAAACAGCAGTAGTATTAGAGTTCAACTCTGAGACAGACTTCGTTGCTAAAAATGACGAGTTCAGAGCTTTAGGACAAGCAATGGTAGATCTTGCATTAACTGCAGGAATCAACACTGTTGAAGATTTAAAAGCTGCTGATTTAAACGGAACTACAGTTGAAACAACAATAACTAACTTAATCGCAAAAATCGGAGAGAACATGTCTCTAAGAAGATTCGAGAAAGTAACTGCTGAAGGATTTGTAACTACTTACAATCACTTAGGAGGAAAATTAGGAGTTATCGTTGAAATGACTGGAGAAGCTACAGAAGCTAACGTAGCAAAAGCTAAAGATATCGCTATGCACGTTGCTGCTATGGATCCTAGATACGTAGACAGATCAGTTGTAACTACTGACGATTTAGATAGAGAGAGAGAAATTTCTAGAAAGCAATTAGAAGCTGAAGGAAAACCTGCTCAAATTATCGAAAAGATATTAGTTGGAAAAATGAACAAATTCTACGAGGACAACTGTTTAGTTGACCAAATCTTCGTAAAAGCTGAAAACAAAGAAACAGTTGCACAATACGCTGGAGATATCAAAGTAGTTTCATTTGCAAGATACAAAGTTGGAGATGGAATCGAAAAAGAGGAAGTAGACTTCGCAGCAGAAGTTGCAGCTCAACTTAACGCGTAATACAACAAAAATTATAGGGGTGCGACTTAGCACCCCCTTTTTTTAAGCTAAATAAAAGATAAAAGAGGAGAGTTTTGACATGAAGCCAGTTTATAATAGAATTCTATTAAAATTAAGTGGAGAAGCTTTAATGGGAGACCAAGAGTTTGGAATTTCATCTGAGACAATCACTTCATATGCTAGACAAATAAAAGAGATAGCTGATTTAGGAGTAGAAGTAGGAATCGTAATCGGTGGAGGAAATATCTTTAGAGGATTATCTGGAACTGAACAAGGTATAGATAGAGTAACTGGAGACCATATGGGAATGTTAGCAACAGTTATAAACTCACTGGCTCTTCAAAATGCAATTGAATCACTAGGAGTACCTACAAGAGTACAAACAGCAATCGAAATTCCAAAGGTTGCAGAGCCTTTCATAAAAAGAAAAGCTCAAAGACACTTAGAAAAAGGTAGAGTTGTAATCTTCGGTGGAGGAACTGGAAATCCATACTTCACAACAGATACAGCTGCAGCTTTAAGAGCTATTGAAATCAATGCTGATGTTGTAATAAAAGCAACAAAAGTTGATGGAATATATGACAAGGATCCTGTAAAATTTGCAGATGCAGTAAAATATGTAGATGTAACTTATACAGAGGTTTTAAATAAAGATTTAAAAGTTATGGATGCAACAGCAATCTCTTTATGTAGAGAGAACCAATTGCCAATCGTTGTATTCGATTCATTAACAGAAGGAAACATTAAAAAAGTTGTTTTAGGTGAAAAAATCGGAACAACTGTAGTAAATGGATAATTTTAGGAGGGTAAAATGAGCGCACAAGTAGTAATTAATGAATGTAAAGAGAAAATGAGTAAAGCAATAGACTCAACAAAGCACAAGTTTGCTTCAATAAGAGCAGGAAGAGCATCTGTTTCTATGTTAGATGGAATAAAAGTAGAGCAATATGGATCTTTAATGCCATTAAACCAAGTTGGATCAGTATCAGCTCCAGAAGCTAGATTATTAGTAATCGATCCTTGGGATAAGTCAGTTATACCTGTAATAGAAAAAGCTATAATGACTTCAAACTTAGGATTAACTCCAAACAACGATGGAAAAGTTATCAGACTTATGATTCCTGAGTTAACAGCTGATAGAAGAAAAGAGTATGTAAAGTTTGCTAAAACAGAAGCTGAAAACGGAAAAGTTGCAGCTAGAAATGTTAGAAAAGACATGAACAACTCTCTAAGAAGATTAGAAAAAGAGGGAGAGATAACTGAGGACGATTTAAAGAGATTTGAAGATGAAGTTCAAAAGTTAACAGATGCAACAATAAAAACAATTGATGAGCTTTTAGCTTTAAAAGAAAAAGAGATCACAACTGTATAGTTAAATTAAAAGAGAGTTTTTCAACTCTCTTTTTTTGTTACAAATATATATATAGATAAGAAGATTGTACTAAAAATTAAAAGAATAATTAAAATCTTATTAGCCTCAGAATAATCTCCGGATTCGATAGCAGAGTATAGAGCTAAGGGAAGTGTTCTGGTTTTTCCAGGAATATTCCCTGCAATTAAAATAGTTGCTCCGAATTCTCCAAAAGCTCTGCCAATTCCAAGAATAGTTGCGGATAAGATTTTTCTATAACCTAATGGAATATAGACGTACCTAATCATATTAAACTTAGAAACTCCTAAACACTGTGCTGTTTCAATATAAACTTTATCTATTGTTTCGAAGGCTACTTTGATGCCTTGATATAAAATAGGTAAAGAAACTATAATTGCAGCTAAGCATGCACCTTCAAAAGAGAAGATAAATCTGAAATCTAGATATCTATAGAAGATTCTTCCAATAAAACTATTTATCCCTAAACCTATAATCAACATATATCCAATTACAGATGGTGGTAAAAAAATTGGAAGAGTAAGTAAAAATTCAACTATCTTTTTGGATTTTCTCTTTTTTTCAAAAATAAAATAAAGTGAAATACTGAAAAAAAGATTGAAAATTATAGCTATTGTTCCGATAGAAAGAGAGAGTTTTAAAGCATTAATCATTCCCAATCTTTTCCTTTTAAGAACTCAATAAATTTTCTGGCTTCAGCTTTATTTTTAGATGACTCTGCTATTCCAATTGAATATTCGATTGGAGAGTGGAGATTCTTATCAAAAACTTTAACAATCTCTGAGTTTTTAAGAAGCTTAGTATCAGTTAGATAAACTATACCAAAATCAGCCTCACCAAGCTCAACATACGATAAAACACTTCTAACATCTTTGGTGTATACGAAAGAGTAGTTTTTAGGCTGTAATTTATCAAGAACTTCAGTAGCATATGCTCCTGCAGGAACGTATTTAGGATCTCCAATAGCTAAAACTCCATTTTCTGATGTTACTTTTTTGTTTTTAATTAAAGCTAATGAGTTTTCTAAAATAACCTCTTCATCTTCAATATATTTATTCTCTTTTAAATCAATCATATAGGCTCTATCAGCTAAAAAGATGATGTCGACATCGCCGCCTCTTTCAAGCTGCTTTTTAAGTGTACCAGAACCACCTAGATTTAATGTAACATTGAAATCAGGTTCTATTTTTTTGTATTCTTCAATATTTTTTTCTAAATACTCTTTTAAAGAAGCAGCTCCACTTAGAAGCAGCTCTTTTGAAAAAGAGAGTTGAAAAACCATAAGAAAAAGTAATAAAACTATCTTCATAAATCCTCCCCCCCCTAAAAATTATTTGTTCATATTATAAAGAGTGTAAAGTCCTCTGATACTAAGTTCAGGACAGTATTCATCAATCTCTTGAATTTCAGCGAAAAGAATCTTTCCAAGTCCACCAGTAGCAATAATGTATGGGTCAGGAACTATCTTTTTAATTTCTTGAATTATATTTTTTAATTGTCCAGCATACCCATAGAATATTCCTGCTTGTATTTGTTCGGCAGTATTTCTACCTAAAACACTTTCAGGAGTGCTGAATTTAACCTTAGGAAGTTTAGCAGTATTTCCAAATAAAGCATTGATAGACATCTCTATTCCAGGTAAAATTCCACCACCAATATAAACTCCATCTTTTAAAACTTCGTAAGTAGTTGCAGTTCCTAAATCAAAAATAACCAAATTTTTATTTGGATAATCGATAACAGCTTGTGCAATGTCGATTATTCTATCTGCTCCAAATCCATTAATCTGAAGAGTTTCAGAGAATGTAAATGGTAGATTTAGATTTAAATCTATAACCATAGGTTCAATTTCAAAATATTTTCTACCTAAGAATTGGAAAATTCCAATTAGGTTTGGAACAACAGATGATATGACGATTCCATTTAACTCCTTAATTTCAACTCCGTTAAAATCACATATATTTTTTAAGTATGAAAAATATTCATCCTCAGTTAATTTTTCGTTTGAAGATACTCTGAAAGTAAGTAAAACCTCTCCGTTGGGGTTAAGTAATCCAGTAACAATATGAGTATTTCCAATATCTACAGCTAAAAGCATGTAATCACCGCCTAATAAAATTTTAGATAATCCATATTATAAACTATAATTAAAAAAATGTAAATTTTTCTCGGATAAATTATTAAAATTTCATATAATATAGTAAATATGAATATGAGGTGTCAGATGAAAAAAGCGGTAGGAATAGTAGTCGAATATAATCCTTTTCACAATGGACATAAATATCATTGCTTAAAAGCTAGAGAGCACGGAGATTTAGTTATTGCTGTTATGAGTGGAGATTATGTTCAAAGAGGAGAGCCAGCATTAATAAATAGATGGGATAGAGCAGAACTAGCTTTAAGAAATGGGGTGGATATAGTGGTAGAATTACCAGTATTTTATTCAACTCAGAGTGCAGAGATATTTTCTAGAGGAGCAGTTGGACTATTAGATTTAATGGGAGTAGAAAAGATAGTTTTTGGATCAGAGAGTGGAGATGTTCAAAGCTTGAAAGAAAGAGCAGAGTTAGAGGAGATGAATGAGTTTAAAGAAGAGTTAAAAAAGCAACTTAAAGATGGAAACTCATATCCAACGGCTTATTCAAATAGTTTAAGAAAATTAAATAAAGGGATAGATTTAAATTCAAATGATATTTTAGGTGTTGAATATATTAAAGCTTTGAAGTTTTGGGAAAGTGATATAGAACCAGTAGCAATAAAAAGAGAGAAAAGTGGATATTATTCAGAAGGAATAGAAGATGGAATATCTAGTGCTACAGGAATTAGAAAAAAATTAGAGCAAGGTGAAGAGATAAAAGATGTTGTTCCTTTAACGACATATGATATTTTAAAAGAAGCTTTAGAAAAAAATAGATTTGCGAAATTAAAAGATTTCTATCCGTTTATAAGGCATAAAATTTTATTGGAAAAATATAATTTGAAATATATTCAAGATATAGAGGATGGATATGAAAATAGATTATATGAAGCAGCTTTCAAATGTATTGATTTTGAAGAATTTTTCAAAGAGATTCAAAGTAAAAGATTTACAATAGGTAGAACTCAAAGAATACTTATTCACATCCTTTTAGGTATAAAAAAAAGTGATGTGGAGAGTGTTAAAAATAATGTTCCATATGTTAGAGTTTTAGGTTTTACAAAAGATGGGCAAAACTATTTAAAGTTTTTAAAAGAAAAAGATATTGAAATTTTAACAACACTTAAAAATATTCAGAGAATATTGAGTGAGGAAAACTTGAAATTATTAGAAATGAACGAAATTGCAAGCAAAATATATTCAATGGTTAATCCGTATGAAGATAGAAAAATCCCTATAATGATAAGGTAGGATTAGATGAAAAGTAAAATAAAAATAACAGATGATTTAAAATGGATTTTAAATAGATTGAATAGTTATGGAAAAGGTTATATTGTCGGAGGTTATATTAGAGATTACCTATTAGGAATAGAACCAAAAGATTGTGACTTTTGTACAGATATAGATTATGAAAAATTGAAGGTTATTTTTGCAGAGTGTTCACCGAAAGAGATAGGAAAAGCTTTTGGTATTATCCAGATTATATATAATGGTAAAAGTTATGAAATAGCTAAACTGCGTAGAGAGATAGGATTTACAGAGAATAGAAATGTAGTAGAGGTCGAGTTTGTAAGTGATATATACGAGGATTTAAAAAGAAGAGATTTTACAGTTAATGCAATAGCATTTGATGGAGAGAGGATAATATATCCATCAAATGAATCTTTAAAAGATATTGAAAATCGAATTTTAAGATTTGTAGGAGAGGGAGAAGAAAGAATAAAGGAGGATCCTCTAAGAATATTGAGAGGAATTCGAATTGCTGGAGAGAAAAAGTTATTTATATTGAAGAGTGTTGAAGACAATATGATTAAAAATAAAAAAGAGATACAAAGAGTTTCAATTGAGAGAGTACAAGATGAAATTTTTAAAATGTTAAAGGGTGAAAATAGAGTAGAGTCATTTTATCTATTAAACAAACTTCAAATTTTTGAAGAACTTTTTCCAGAAACTTCTAAAAAAATGGATTTAACCGGAGTTTTAGATAAAATAAAACAAATAGATAGATTAAATTTAGAGTTAGCAATTATATTTTTTAAATCTAAAGAGGAACTTTCAAAATTAAAATTAGATAATAAAAGTAAAAAATCAATTTTGAATATAATCAATCAAAAAGAAAACTTTAAAAATATTAAAACTAAATATGATGTAAAAAAAATGATATCTCTTATTGGTTTAGAGGATTTTAAAGATATTTTAGTATTAGAAAAACTAGAGAGAGAAATTTCGAATTTAGAGATTTTTTTAAAAGAGATTTTAGAAAATAATGAACCAATATTTTTAAAAGATTTAGTTATTTCAGGAAAAGATATTATCTCTTTAGGAGTAACTGATGGAAAAAAAATAAAATTGAATTTAGAGAGATGTTTAGAGAGTGTTTTACAAAATCCGAGATTTAACAGTAGAAATTATTTAATGAAATTAATAAAGGAGGAGAAAAATTGAAACCGAGAATACCTTTGTCAACGCAGATATTTTATGGAGTAGGAGTTAGTTATGCAATAGTAGATCAAATATTTGCACAGTGGATACTATATTTTTACTTACCACCTGAAAATTCAGGGTTAAAACCGTTTTTAGCACCAGTATTAATTTCTCTAGCCTTAGCCATATCGAGAGTTGTAGATATGATTTCAGATCCAGTGGTAGGTTATTTATCTGATAAGTTTAACAGCAGATGGGGGAGAAGGATTCCATTTATAGCAGCAGGTGCTATTCCACTAGGATTGGCAACAGTGGCTTTTTTCTATCCACCGCTTAGCAGTGAAAAATCTACATTCTTATATCTAGCAATGGTTGGATCGTTATTTTTTACTTTTTATACAATAGTAGGTGCTCCATATAACGCTTTAATTCCAGAGATAGGAGAGAATTCAGAGGAGAGATTAAATCTATCGACATGGCAATCTGTATTTAGATTAGTATACAGTGCTATAGCTATGATATTACCTGGAATTTTGATAAAGTATTTTGGAAAAGGGGATACTTTAGTCGGAATTAGAGGAATGGTTATTTCATTGAGTATCTTATGTGTCTTAGGACTTTTTGTGACTGTTTTTTTAGTTCCTGAAAAAAAATATTCAAGACCTGTTGAAAATGTAGGAGCTATAAAAGAGATATTAAAAGAAGTTATAAAAGATAGAGATTTCTTGTACTATCTTTTAGGATTACTCTTCTTCTTCGTAGGATTTAACTCGTTGAGAGCAATGATGAACTATTATGTAGAGGATATTATGGGATATGGAAAAGAAACAATAACAATAGCCTCGGCACTGTTATTTGGAGCCTCAGCTTTATTTTTCTATCCTGTAAATAAATTGTCAAGAAGATTTGGGTATAGAAAAATTATGTTGGCGTCGTTAATAGCTTTAATAGTTTTAACTATAGGATTAGCACTTCTTGGAAAAGTTATTCCAGTAAAATATGGCTTTTTAATATTTGGGCTTTTAGGAATTCCAATATCTGGAGCAGCATTTATATTTCCACCAGCTATGATGAGTGATATAAGTGAGAAGATTAGTAAAAGAATTAACAATAGAATTGAGGGAGTTTGCTTTGGAATTCAAGGATTCTTTTTAAAAATGGCATTTTTAGTGTCGATAGTGATACTACCGTTGATGTTGGTTTTAGGTGGAACTGGAGAGGTAACAAAGTTTGGAATCTACTCAGCGGCAATATTTTCAGCAGTATCCTTTGTAATCTCATATATATTTTATTTTAAATATAGTGAATAGTTTTAATTAGGAGGAGAGTTGAAGCGAATAGGGATTGGGGCATTAATAATAGTTTTTGCCTCAATTTTCTTTTTAAGGTTAAATTTTATGACTTTTAAAGAGAGAGTTGAGGTTGGAGATATAGTTCAAATTACTGCACGAGTAGACGCTGGAAGAGGACAAATTGAAAAGATAAATGGAAAATATCCTAAAAAAAATCTATTTTTTACCGTTGATAAAGTTGAAGATGGACACAAAGTTATTTTGGGAGAGGTACAAAAAATAAAAATATCAAAATGGGGAGCGACATATTATTTAAATAGTGAAGAAGTTATAGAAAACGAAAATTTTTTTAAAGTTTTTTTTAGAAATAGAGTAAACAAGATGACAGAAGAATATTCGATAGATTTGCTTCTTTTTTTTAAAGCGATACTTTTGGGGGAGGGATATTTATTAGCTGATGATTTAAAAGAGATGTTCAGATATACAGGAGCAGCTCATATACTGGTAATCTCAGGATTACACATAGGAGTTATTGTTTCAGGAGTTACATATATGCTATTAAAATTAAACATTCCGAAAAGAGAAAGATATATTTTAGCATTAGGAATATTAACACTATATGTTTTAGGGATAGGTAGATCACCATCAGTATTTCGAGCCTATATAATGGGTTCTATATATCTTTTGAGTAATATATTCTATGAAAAAGCTAGTACAAAAAAATCATTTTTTATAGCTTTTATATTATCTTTGATAATCTATCCAACTTGGATTTATACGATTTCTTTTTGGATGTCTTATATAGCGGTCTTTTCAATAGTTTTTATATATGAAAAAATACCTAAAATAAAAAAATTTAAAAAAGATTTTGTAAATAAAATTTTGAATGCGATGGTATTGAGTCTGACAATTCAACTTTGTATGACTCCAATATTTTATCTATTTTTTAAAAATTTACCATTGTTTTCGTTTTTAAGTAATATTATTTTAATTCCAATAGCTTCGCTAGTTGTGATTACTAGTTTTATAGCTCTTTTTTTATCAAATTTTTATCTAGAATTTTTGATAATGCCTGTTTTAAATTTAAGTTATATATTTTTAATAGAAGTAGTTACAATATTAAATCAGATTCCGTATTTGACTTTAGAATTATAGATATGATAATCTATTTGTGAGGTGATGAGAATGTTCGTATTTAAGGTTATAATTTTGCTATTTTCTTTGGTTTTACATGAGTTAGCCCACGGATATATGGCACTTTTTTGTGGAGATAAAACAGCTAAATATTCAGGAAGACTATCTTTGAATCCTTTGAAGCATTTAGATCCAATTGGGGCATTAATACCAGTTGTAATGCTTTTAAGTGGTAGTAATTTTGTTTTTGGCTGGGCAAAGCCAGTTCCAGTAAATTATTTTGCTTTTAAAAATGGAAGAGTTGGAGAGTTTTTGGTTTCTATAGCTGGAGTTTTAACAAACTATTCAATGATGATAATTGGAGCTCTTTTAATAAGATTTCATATAATTCCATTCAATGATTTATCAGTATATTTTATTATAATAAATATGGCGTTGGGAACATTTAATCTTTTACCAATTCCTCCGTTAGATGGATCAAGAGTTATAGCTTCATTTTTGAATGATGAAAATAGAATTAAAATATTTACGATAGATAGTTATGGAATATTTCTTATATTAGGACTTAGCTATTTTGGTATTTTAAGTAAAATAATGTCGCCTATTTATAGTTTTATAATAGGAGTAGTAGATTTAATAATTAGGAGTTAAAGAATGAAAAGCATAAAAAAAGCAGTAAGAATAGAGTTTGAAGAAAGGAAATCAAAGTTTATAGGATATGCAAAGCCTATCTCAACTAAAGAAGAAGCCGAAGATTTCATAGAAATGATAAGAGAGATGCATCCAGATGCGACTCATAATTGTACAGTATATAGAGTCATAGATAATGGTCAAGAGTATTTTAAAGCTGATGACGATGGAGAGCCAAGTGGAACGGCAGGAAAGCCTATGGGAGAGATTTTAACTTATATGGATGTAAATAATGTTGTAGTTGTGGCTACAAGATATTTTGGAGGAATAAAATTAGGTGCGGGAGGATTGGTAAGAAACTATGCCAAGACAGCAAAATTAGCAGTTTTAGAAGGAGAAATTGCAGAGTTTATAGAGCGTCATGAATGCCTTTTAGATTTTTCTTATGAGAGAATAAATGAGATTGATTCGTTATTAATATCTGGGAACGATGAGTTATTAAATAAAGATTTCAATGAGAGAGTTACTTATAGAGTTAAAGTGTCAGAAGATACTTTAGAAAAACTAAGAGAGTTAAAAGATATTTTGGTTATAATTTAAAATATATAATAAAAGTAAACAGGTAGAACTTTAAAGTTCTACCTGTTTACTTTTATTTTGTAATCTTTTTTTCTGAATAAAAATAATAGCAGTAAAGTTAAAATGATATATGCAAATTCAACAACTATTATATAGTATGGCCACTCTCCAAAATACTGAAGTGGTGATTGGAAGCTAGGCTTTCTATTTATATATAAATAGTTAGTTCCAAGAACATTATTTATAAGAAATACGCCTGCAGCAATAATGTTTAGACCAAGAAATGAACCTGTCCAAGATTCTAGAGATGGTCTCAATTTGAAAATTTTGTATTCTGTAACAGCAACAAAAATTATGTAGCAGTGTGTTGAGAAAAAACTGATGTTGAAGAAATGTGGAAAAGTTTCTCTAACTTCAGGTGTTAGTAGTGCAAACACAGCTCCGATTGACCAAAAGAATGTTGCGTATAAAAATGGAGTAAATCTAAGAATAGTACCCAATACTGCAAAAATAAGAGTGATATTACAAAGATGTAGTGGAAGTAGAGAATACCAAGCTTCTCCAATTAACTTATATCTAATAAAAAGTTCACCACATTTTATCATTAAAATAATTAAAGATATTACTCTCATAACTTTTTTAGGCTGTGGATTATATTTAACTCCAAAATAAAGAAAAACAAAAACTAACGAATATCCCAAAAGATAAAAAAAGTGTAGCTTGTCAAATAGTTCAAACTCCATTAAATCCTCCTAGTATTATTTATGAAAACCTAAATCTGCAGGATTGATATCACCAGAGACATGTTCAATTTTTCCACCAATATTTTCGAACTGTTCTCTTCTTGCAGCGGTTTTTTTGATAAGGTTTACTGTTTTTTCATTTAATGACGATTTATTATAATGCCCTTTAGACCAATAATCAATAATTAATTTGCTATCTCCAAAAATTTTTAAATTGTTTCTTCTAATTGCGATATCGATAGCTAGATATATTCCTATTAATTCACCATAGTTATTAGTACTTCCTTCTGGTGCTAAATAGTTTCCAAATTCATTTATCATATGTTCTGGCATGATGTTATCAAGAAGAGATATTCCTTTGATATCTGTTACTCTAACTTCAACACCAATTCCTCTTCCAGTTCCAGCATCAAAATAGATTCCTTCGATAAGTTTTTCTTTAGCTTCTTTTAGTTTCTGTTTTTTATCTTCGTAGATTCCACCTTGAGCAAGCCACTCTTTAGCTTCTTTTTCTGTTTTGAAAGATTTATATCTCGCTTTCTTTCCTTTTGTTAATTGTTGACATTCTGGCCAAGAAGTAACAATGGAAGAGTATTTTTCATTATCTATAATAAAAGCATAATATTTAGTAGCCATAACTCTCCTTTTATCTTTTTTATAATATTTTATCATAAAATTTTATAAAAATAAAAAACTTTATGTTGAGGCCAAAAAAATGTTGCAAAAGTCAAAAAATTATGATAAAATCTTTACGATAAATAGAAAGATTATAGGAAGGTGACAATAATGAGAAAAGGAATTCATCCTGATTACAAATTAATTACTGTTGACTGTACTTGTGGAAACAAGTTCGAAACAAGATCAACAATGAACGCAAAGGACGCAGAGCTTAAAATAGCTGTATGTGCTAACTGCCACCCATTCTACACTGGAAAAGCTAAGTTCGTAGACGCTGCTGGAAGAGTAGAGCAATTCAACAAGAAGTTTGGATTAAAGAAATAAGAAATAAGAAATAAGAAAACGGGACTATGTCCTGTTTTTTTTTAAAGTATAAGTAACAGGGAGGTTAAAATGGCTGTAATAGAGATAAATCATCCATTAATACAACACAAATTAACAATATTAAGAAATAAGGAGACTGACACAAAGTCTTTTAGAGAGAACTTAAATGAAATTTCTAAGTTAATGACTTATGAAGTAACAAAGAATTTAGTTCTAGAAGAGATAGAGGTTCAAACTCCTCTGATGAAAACAACTGGATATACATTAGGAACAAATATCGCAGTTGTACCTATTTTAAGAGCCGGATTAGGGATGGTAGATGGAATCGTTTCATTAATTCCTACAGCTAAAATAGGGCATATAGGTGTTTATAGAGATGAAGAAACTCTAGAACCAGTATACTATTACTGCAAACTTCCTGTAGATGTACAAAATAAACAAGTTATATTAGTAGATCCAATGTTAGCAACAGGAGGATCAGCTATATATGCGATTGATTACTTAAAGCAATCTGGAGTTAAAAATATAGTATTTATGTGTTTAGTAGCTGCACCTGAAGGAATTGCAAAAGTATTACAAACGCATCCAGATGTTGCTATTTATACAGCTAAAATAGACCAAGGTTTAGATTCAAACGGATATATTTATCCAGGTTTAGGAGACTGTGGAGACAGAATATTTGGAACAAAATAATTATAAACGGGTGGTCTTATGTCCACCCTTTTTATTTTTCATAGAGATAAAGTCTGAGGAGGGAAAAGATGTTAAGTGTTATAATTCCAGCTTATAATGTAGAAAAATATATTGAGAGATGTGTAAAATCTGTTTTGAATCAAACTTTAAAAGGGATTCAGATAATCATTATTGATGATGGATCAAAAGATAGCACTTCAGAAATTTGTGAAAACTTAGCTGAGCAAAATTTAAATATAAGTTATAAAAAAGTGAAAAATGGTGGATGTAGTGCAGCTAGGAATTTAGGTCTTTCTTTAGTAGAAAATAAATACGTTGCATTTTTAGATTCAGATGATTGGATAGATGAAAATATGTACAAAGATATGGTGAACGTAGCAGAAAAAGAGAGAGCAGATATTGTAATTTGTGGATTTAAAAAATTAGATGAATCGGGAAGTGTTTTATCAAAAGTTAAAGTTCCAGAAAGAGATGACAAGGATAGATATACAGATTGTACTACAGAGTGGTTTTCATCTCCTTGTAATAAAATTTACAAAAAAGAGATGATTGAAAAAAATAATATTCAATTTTTATTAGATATTTATACAGGAGAGGATATGTTTTTTAACTTTATGTGTTTTTTCTTCAGTAAAAAAGTTGTTTCTATTGATAAACCGTATTATAATTATTTTATGAACAGTGGTTCTGTATCAAATAATTATAAGAATAGAACAGATATATATTTAGTTATAGATGAACTTATAGCTTTTTATAAAAAAAATGAAGTATATGAGAAGAATATAGATAAAGTTAGAGAATGCTTTAAGTATCATGGTATAATGTATCCATTTGACGTTTTACAAAGATTAAGTGAAAATAAAGTCGAAGACTGGAAAAAGTTTTATTTAAAAATAAAAGAAGAGATAGGAAGATTTTCAGAATTAAAAACTTTTGAAATAAGACTTTACTATTCTTTTAGAATTTTTAGATTGAAAATGATGGGTTTAAAAAAGTATAAGAAGATACTAACAAAAAAATAGGGTGAGGGAAAGTGAAAAAAATATTAATAAAGGCGTATGCCCAGTTGAATTTAGGTGATGACCTTTTTATAAAAATGCTTTGTGAAAGATATAAAGATACAGAATTTTATCTTTATGCAACACCAGAGTATGAAAGATTGAAAGGTATAGATAGTAATAATTTGAATATACTTTATAACAATACATTTGCTAAGAAAATTTTATTTCGTTTAGGAAGAAAATTTGGAGTTCCAAATATATTAGAAGATTTGAAGGCGAGAGAGTTAGATGGTGTAGTGAATATAGGAGGTTCTATATTTATAGAAAATGATTTTTCAGAGGAAGATTTTAAAGTCAGAGAGAGAAACTTAGATTTCGGAAAAAATTATTTTATATTAGGAGCAAATTTTGGTCCATATAAAAATGAAGCATTTAGAGATATGTATCACGAATTTTTCAAAAGTTGTAAAGATGTTTGTTTCAGAGAGAGATATTCATATGAAATTTTTGAAGATTTAGAAAATGTTAGGTATGGAAATGATATTGTATTTAGTTTAAAAATAGAACCTGTAGAAGCTGAGAACTATGTTTTATTCTCAATAGTATTACCTTCAGGAAGACCTGGGTTCACAGGAATAGAATCTGAATACTTCAATAGATTAAAAACCTTAACGTTAGATATTATAAAATCTGGTAAAAAAGTTAAGTTTATGTCGTTCTGCCAAGGCGAAAAAGATGAAGAAGCGATAAATAAATTACTGAATATGATTCCGAATGAGCAACATAAGCATATTACAAAGTATCTTTATAGAGGGGATATAAATGAGGCTCTAGATATAATTAATAAAGCTGAGAGTGTGGTTGCAACAAGATTCCATGCAATGATACTAGGATTTATTTTTAAGAAGCCTGTCTTCCCAATAACATATAGTAAAAAAATGACAAATGTTTTAGAGGATATAGAGTTTAAAGGAAATTTTGCATCGCTAGATAATTTAAAGAATTTGAACTATGAAAAATATAAAGAAAATTTAGCATTATCGGATGAAGTTTTAGCGAAAGCCTCTGAAAATGGAGAAAAACACTTCTTAAAGCTAGATGAATTTTTATCGATATAGGTAGTGCTATGGTAAAAAATGAGTTGAAAATAGGAACAGTATTATCAATGCTAACAATTATAATGAGTTCTTTAATTCAGATTATATATACACCACTATACATGAGATATTTAGGTCCGGCAGACTATGGAATAAACTCTTTGGTTCAATCTATAATGGGATATATTTCTATTTTGAATTTAGGACTTGGAAATACAATGCTGAGATATACTGTTAGATATAGAACAGAGGGTAAATTAGAAGAGGAAAAATCTTTAAATGGAATGTTTTTATTAATTTTTTCTATTCTTATGACTTTGGCAATAGTTATAGGAAGTTATATATATATTAATATAGAAACATTTTTTGGAGAGAGATTTACAACAATTGAATTACAAAAAACAAAAATGGTTTTTATAATACTGTCTTTGAATGTAATTCTATCATTTCCATTGACTATTTTTTCAACAAATATAGCTTCTAAAGAGAAGTTTATATATCAAAGAGGATTAAAGTTATTGACAATGATATTAAATCCAATTGTAGGTGCATTACTAATGATAAATGGATTTGGATTGATCAGTGTGACACTATCAACACTGTTCTTTGCAATAACTTCATATTTTTTTGATATAGCTTATGCAATAAAATTGGGAATGAGAATAAGATTCTCAAGGTTTGATACTCATATTTTGAAAGAGATATTTACATATTCATTTTTCATATTTTTAAATGTTCTTATAGACCAGATATATTGGGGGACAGATAGAGTTATAATAGGAAAGTATATCGGAGTAACTGGAGTAGCAGTATATTCTGTAGGTGCTATTTTTAATACTCTTTATACTGGCTTTGCATCAGCTATAGCTGGAGTTTTATTTCCAAGAATAAATAGATTAATTGTAGAAGGAAGACATACTGAAATAGATGAACTATTTTTAAAGGTTGGAAGATTACAATATATTCTTTTGGGATTGATATCTTCAGGGTTTGTTTTGTTTGGTAAAGATTTTATAACTCTTTGGGTAGGAAAAGAATATGTAGAAGCATATAGAATAGCTTTATGGATAATGATACCCCTTACAGTTCCTTTAATTCAGAGTATCGGTGTAAGTATAATGCAAGCTAAAAATATGCACCAATTTAGATCTGTTGTATATTTGATAATAGCATTTTTAAATTTAGGAATGAGTATTTTTTTAGTGAAAAAATATGGAGCGATAGGTTGTGCTATCGCTACAGGAATATCTTTTATATTAGGTCAAATAATAATAATGAATATATATTATAAAGTTGTTGTTGGATTGGATATAATTAGATTTTGGAAAAATATATTTAAAATGTCAATTCCAATTGGGATTACAATGCTTTTTGGAATTATTTTAAATACTTATTTAAATAATGTAGATTATCTAAACTTTATAATTAAAACTGGGATATATACGATTTTATATTCAATATTAATTTGGATAATGGCATTAAACGATTATGAGAAATCACAAATTCCAATTTTGAAACTATTGGATAAAATAAAAAAGTGATGATTAGATTTCATCACTTTTTTTGTTACCCATATATTCCTCTGTTAAGAAGTGGATTCCTAAAAATAGAATATACCATCCGAAAACTATGTAAACAGCTTTGTCAGTAAGCAAAGGTAAAACTACAATTAAAGATCCAAAAAGGAAATGTAAAAGTCCTTTTACGATTACGAGAACTCTAACTTTAGCATTTGTTTTTTCCCACGAAGTAAATTTATTGTCTCTTCCTAAGATTAAAATTAGTCCCTTTAAACAAAGAAGAACACCGATGTAACTTGTAAAGAATAACTGGCTGGTAAAAGTGTTTAAAAGAATAATTGCAACAGAGATAAGTTCGATAATTCCCTCTGCTAAAACAAGCCCCCAATGGAAGTATGGACTTTTTCTATTACTTGTAGAATAGAATATATGATAAGCTCCATTTAAAAATAGAACGGTACTTAAAATATATTCAATATTTTTATTAAAAAATCCCATATTGCTAATTCCAAGAGCTCCGATTAAAACATAAAAAATCCCCAATGTTAAGAAAAATGATTTGAAATTTACCTTCATTATAAATTCTCCCTTAAAGAATAGTTGTTGATGAAATTATATCAAAGATTAGTTTACACTTCAATCAAAAAAAACTTCACATAAAGGCAAGAGCTTGGTATAATATTAAAAAGTTTGCTTAGGAGGGACAGATGTTTTCAAAAAATATACAAAACTTAAAAACATCTCCTGTAAGAGAGTTGATACCATACTCGAAAAAAGCTAAAGAAGCTGGGATAGACATTATACATTTAAATATAGGACAACCAGATTTAGAAACTCCAAAGGAGTTTTTTGAAGCAATAGAGAATTTTGGACAAGAAACAATAGCGTATTCAGACTCTTCGGGGAGAAAAGAGTTAATAGACTCAGTAAAAGGATATTATAAAAATTTAGGGATGGATTATAACAGTGATGAAATCTTAATAACTGCTGGAGGAAGTGAAGCACTACTATTTACGTTGATGACACTTTTTGATGCAGGAGAAGAGGTTTTGATTCCAGAACCATATTATGCAAATTACAATAGTTTCTTTGCAATGTTAGGGATAAAGGTTGTGGGGATACCAACTCAATTCGAAGATAACTTTAAGTTGCCAAAAAAAGAGGTTATCGAAAGTTTAGTAACAGAGAAAACAAAGGCAATAATGTTTTCAAATCCAGGGAATCCAACAGGTTCAGTTTATTCAAAAGATGAACTGCTTATGTTAAATGAGATTTCTAAGGAGAAAAATTTATTTTTAATCAGTGATGAGGTTTACAGAGAGTTTATCTATGATGGAAAAGATACAGTTAGCTGCGGAACATTTAGTGACAATTTAGAGAGAATTATTTTGATAGATTCAATATCAAAAAGATTCTCAACATGTGGAGCTAGAGTAGGAACGATTTTAAATAAAAATAAAGAATTCATGGCATATATTTTAAAGCTTTGCCAATCAAGACTATCTATTTCAACTTTAGATATGGTTGGAGCAGAAGCTCTTTATAGATGTAAAGATAGAGCTTACTATGAAGCTGTAAATGCAAAGTATATGGAGAGAAGAGATTTCCTATATGAAGGATTAAAAAATATAGAGGGTGTAGTATTAAATAAACCTGAGGGAGCTTTCTATTGTATTGTTCAACTTCCAGTAGAGGATGCAACAGAGTTTTCAAAATGGTTATTGGGAGAGTTTTCATATGATAACTCAACTGTTATGTTAACACCAGCAAAAGGATTCTATCAAAGAGAGGAATTAGGAGTAAATAAGGTTAGAATATCTTATGCTCTAGACTTAGATAGATTAGAAAAAGCTGTAAAAATAATTGAGTTAGGATTAAAAAAATATAATTCAAAGTAGATATAAAAAAGGTGTCAGAAAAATATTCTGACACCTAATTTTTTTATTTTTTTAATAGAAGCTCACGAAACTCTTTTGCTGTCATTCTATTACTTTTTATCTCCTTTTCAACTTTAGTTGGAGGAGTAAGAGTAACTTTTGGTGAGTATAAAGAGTTTGTTAATGAGTTTATATGAGTTATGGCAACAGCGATAGCATCGGCTGCATCATCTGGCTTTGGAATCTCATCAAGTTTTAATATTTTTTGAACCATCAATTGAACCTGTTTCTTATCAGCTTTTCCATATCCAGTTATTCCCATTTTCACTTGTAAAGGGGTATAGTTTTCAATTTGAAGATTTTTTCTTTTTCCAGCTAAAACAATAACTCCCCTAGCTTGTCCAACACTGATAACTGTTTTATTATTTTTGAAGAAGAAAAGTTCCTCTATCGCCATAAATTGTGGTGAGTATAAATCTATAATCTCTTCTAGCTCATCAAAAATTTGAAGAAGTCTATCCTCCATAGCTAAATTTTTATCTGTAAAAATACAGCCATATTTTATAAGAACAATCTTATTTTCTTTATAATCCACAATAGAATATCCAACAATAGCTGTTCCTGGATCGATACCTAAAATTCTCAAAAAAATCACCTCGCTTTAGTTTAACATGTAGAAAGAAAAAAAACTAGCGGGTGTATATAAGTTTAAAAATTATGGTATAATAAAAACAAAAATGATGATATTAGGAGAGAGATATATGATTTTAAAAAGAGCTATGGCAGCACAGTTAATAGAAGAGTTAAAAAAGCAAAATAAAAAAGTAGTATTTACAAATGGATGCTTCGATATTTTACATGTTGGACATTTGACTTATTTAAACGAAGCTAAAAGACAGGGGGACATCTTAATTGTAGGTGTTAACTCGGATGCTTCGGTGAAAAGATTAAAGGGTGAATCAAGACCAATCAACAGTGAGTTAGATAGGGCAGAGATGTTATGTGGTTTAAAAGCTGTAGACTATACAGTTATTTTTGAGGAGGATACTCCATGTGAGCTTTTAGACGAATTAAAGCCATCAATTCATGTAAAAGGTGGAGATTACACAAAGGATGATTTACCAGAAACAAAGATTGTTGAAAAAAATGGTGGAGAAGTAAGAATTTTAGGATTTGTTGAAGGGAAATCTACAACAAATATAGTTAACAAGATACAAGGATAGGTGAAAAGTTAGTGAGAAAGATATTAAAATTTGAAGAGATTAATGCTTTGGCTAAAAAGTTAGCAGACTATGTTTTGCCAAATACAGTAGTAGCATTGATTGGTGATTTAGGTACTGGGAAAACTACGTTTACAAAAAACTTTGCAAAAGAGTTGGGAATAGAGGAAAATTTAAAAAGTCCAACATTCAATTATGTATTGGAGTATTTAGATGGAAGATTACCTTTATATCATTTTGATGTATACAGACTTGGGAGTGCAGACGAAATCTATGAGATAGGATATGAGGATTATATAAATAACGATGGTGTTGCTCTTATAGAGTGGGCAAATATAATTGAAAGTGAACTGCCTAAAAAATATATAAGAATAGAGTTTGAATATGCTTTAGAAACCGATGACTTAGAGGTTAGAGCTGTAAATTTAGAGTATGTTGGAGATAAAGAAAAAGAGGAGGAGATGTTAAAATATGTTGATTTTAGCTATTGATACATCTACAAATATAGGGACAGTTGCTCTGTATGATGATAAAAAAGGATTGGTAGGAGAGATAACTTTAAACGTAAAACAAAACCACTCGGCGATAACGATGACAACGATTGATACACTTTTTAATTTAACAGGTGTGGATAAAAAAACCATTGATAAGATTGCGGTGAGTATTGGTCCAGGATCGTTTACTGGAATTAGAATTGGAGTTGGACTAGCAAAAGGATTAGCCTATGCTTTAAAAAAATCAATTGCAGGAATAAATGAGCTAGATTTACTGGCTCAGACTTATACTGGAGATAAAAAAGTTGTAGCTATGTTAGATGCAAGAAAGGAAAGAGTATTTGCTGGAGTATATAAGAAAGAGAATGGAGCCTTTATTTTAGAAGGTGACTATATGGCAGAAGAGTTAGAAAATATTTTAAACTCTATTGAAGAGGAAACAGTTTTTGTTGGTGATGGAGCTGTAGTTTATGAAGAGTTAATCAGAAATAGATTGGGTGATAAAGCTATTTTTATAAAAAAATCAATAAATGTTTCTAGAGCTTCACTGTTAGCTGAATTAGCAGTAGAGAAAGAGGATAATCTATTTACACTAGAACCATATTATGTTACAAAGTCACAAGCTGAAAGAGAAAAAGAGGCAAAATAAAAATCGAGGTGGGATTATGAACTCTTTTAAATTGAAAGATGATATCTATTGGGTAGGATCACTGAATCCTGATTTGAAAGTTTTTGATGTAATAATGGAAACTCAGTTTGGAACAACTTATAACTCTTATCTATTAAAAGGTAGTGAAAAGATTGCTATTTTTGAAACAGTAAAAGAGATTAAATTCAATGAGTTTTTAGAGAGACTCAAAACATGTTTAGATGATATAAAGTTGATAGATTATATAGTTTTAAACCATACAGAACCTGATCATTCGGGATCCGTAGGAAAATTATTAGATTTAGCTCCGAATGCAAAAGTGGTAGGATCAAAAAATACGATTGAATTTTTAAAAGGAATTTTAAATAAAGAGTTTCCTCATATTATTGTAGAACACGGGGATAAAATCTCTTTAGGAGATAAAACCTTGAAATTTATTTCAGCTCCGTTTTTGCACTGGCCAGATTCAATCTATACATATGTTGAAGAGGATAAAGTTTTAGTCACGTGTGACTCTTTTGGTTCACACTATAGCTTTGACGATATTTTGCTTTCAAAGTTACCATTAGAGAAAAAAAGAGATTATATGATTGCCTTAAGATATTATTATATGTGTATTTTCTCGCCATTTAGAAAATATGTTTTAGAGGGTATTGAAAAGATAAAAGATTTAAAGATAGAGATGATTTTACCTGGTCATGGACCAGTTTTAGATGTGGATATAGATAAAGTTATTGAAACATATAAAAATTGGTCAACAGTAAAAAATCCAAATGAATTTAAAAGTGTAATAATTCCTTATGCTACAGCTTATGGATACACAAGAGAGTTAGCAAAAGAGATAGAAAAAGGGATAAAAGATTATAACAGTACAGTAGATGTAAAAAGTTATGATTTGGATGTACAGAATTTTGGAAAATTAGAAGGTGAAATTTTAAGAGAGTTTCAATGGGCTGATGGAATAATATTTGGAAGTTGTACGATAAATGGAGATACACTCCCAGTTATTTGGAATCTTTTAACATCTTTAAATCCAATTGTTCACGGTGGAAAATATGTTTCAGCTTTTGGAAGTTATGGATGGAGCGGAGAAGCAGTTCCAAATATTTTAGATAGATTAAATCAACTTCGAATGAACGTTATCGATGGAATAAAAATTAATTTTAGAGCATCAAGAAAAGAGTTAGATTCAGCTTTCGAGTTTGGACAGAATTTTGCAAAGCATATGTTTTTAAAAACTATTCCAGAAAAAATTGTGGCAGAGGAAGTAGAAAATCTAAATCCAGACAGAAAATTTATGAAGTGGACTTGTACAGTTTGTGGTGAAAGTTACAATCAGATTGACGCACCAGATATTTGTCCAGCTTGTGGTGTTGGAAAAGAATTCTTTGTTCCATCTCCAATAGAGGAGAAGTTAAAGAAAGTTGAAACGGATGATATGATTGTTATTGTTGGAGGAGGAGTTGCGGCATTATCAGCAGCTAAAGCAGCTAGAGAAAGAAGTGAAGATGTGAGAATAACAATCCTATCCAATGAAAATGAATATCCATACTATAGAACCCTTTTATCAGAAATGATAGGGGAAAGTATTGAAAGGGATAAATTCTTAGTAAAAAATGAGAAATGGTACGAAGATAAAAAAATAGAAGTAAGATTAAATACAGTTGTAGAAAATATAGACCATGAGAGTAAGAGATTAAAAACATCTAAAGGCATAGTACAATATGACAAATTAATAATAGCAACTGGAGCAAAAGCAATGATTCCTAGTATAGGGAATTCGCATCTTAAAGGTATATTTACTGTTAGAGATAAAAATGATGTTGATGAGATAAAAAATTATTGTATTGGTAAGAAAAAAGCTGTTGTTATAGGTGGAGGAGTTTTAGGGTTGGAATCAGCATGCGGATTACAAAAGTTGGGATTAGAAGTTACCGTTGTAGAGATGATGCAGAGAATTTTGCCAAGACAACTTGATGAAGATGGATCAAAGATTTTTGAAAAATGTATAGAAAAAAGTAACGTAAAATTATACAAAAACTCTAAAGCGGAAAGATTTAAAGGTACGAATGACGTTGAAGGAATTTATCTAGATAATGGAGAGTTTGTGAAAGCGGATATTGTAATAATAAGTTCTGGAATTACTCCAAACAAAGAGTTGGCTCAATCTGCAGATATAAAAACTAATAGAGGAATTGTTGTTGATGAAAAAATGCAAACTTCTAAAGAAAATATATATGCATGTGGAGATGTTGCTGAGTATAAAGGAAATATAATTGGACTTTGGCAAATCTCATCAGATCAAGGAAAAGTAGCCGCATTAAATGCTTTAGGAATAGATGAAAGATATGAAGATAAAATTCAACCGGTAACTTTTGAAGGCATGGGTACAAAAATATTTTCAGCAGGAGGAGTTTTAGAAACAGGAGATTCAGTTTCTGAAACAATATTTGAAGAGTTAATCTATAAAAAGTTAAATTTTAAAAATTCTCAATTAATGTCTGGAATTTTAATTGGTGATGTGGAAAAAGGAATAGTAATCATAAAAGGATTAAAAGATGAAGAGAAAAAAGGAAATCTTTTAAAAAAGTTCTATAAATAGGTAAGAAATTAAAATTGACAAAAATAGTTAGGTATGTTAAAGTACAACTACAATTTAAAGGAAGATTTTCCGTGTTAAGGAGGAAAAAATGGGAAAAGTTTTAAGTTTAAATAATTCAAATTTTAAAGGTGAAGTAACAGAATCAAAAGGAATTGTATTAGTGGATTTCTGGGCTGACTGGTGTGGACCTTGTAAGATGTTAGCTCCAATTTTAGAAGAGCTTTCAGGAGAAACTTCTGCAAAGATATGTAAAGTGAATGTAGATGAAAGTGGAGATTTAGCTGGAGATTACGGAATTAGAAGTATCCCAACAATGATTATCTTTAAAGATGGAGTTAAAGTTGATCAAATCGTTGGATTAAGACAAAAATCAGAGCTTTTAGAAAAATTGAATTCTTATTAAAATAATAAATAAAAAGGTTGCTACTGGCAACCTTTTTTGTTTTATGGTATAATTGAACTTAACATAAAATGGGAAAATGGGAGGGCTAATGAAAAGGAAAATCTATTTGATTTTAGCATTAATGGTTGTTGCAATGAGTAGTTTAAAAGCACAAACTGAGATGCTTAAAGATACACAGGATGAAGTTGAAATAGATTTAAACTCTAATACTATGACTTCAACAGATGGAGTAAATGTTAGATATGGATCTTTAAAGTTAAAAGCTTTTGAAGTAAGAGTAGATAGAGAAAGAAATAGAGCTTATGTTCCTGGAGAATTTTTCTTAGAGGCGGATGAACCGACCGGAAAGTTAAAGATAGATTCATCTAACGGAGAGTTTGATACTGAAGGAAATACTGGAAGCTTTGGAAAAAGTTTTGGATATCTAGAGGTTGGTCAGATTACAGGAGCAGAAAAACCAAACGATAGAATATATTTCGGTGGAGATAAAACCGAATATTTAAATGGAAAAACCTATTTAAGAAATGCTTGGTTTACAACTGATCCTAAAATTATTGAAACGAGAAACCCTTCAGAAGTTGGATACCATTTGCAATCAGATACAATTGTAATAGAGCCTGATAAACAGGTAACTTTTAGAAATACTGATTTATTTATTGGAGATACAGATATAATCCCATTTTCATTACCATGGTATAGATTTAATATAAGACAAGGATCGGAAGTACCTTTATTCCCAAGCTGGGGATCAGATGATGATTATGGTTGGTATATAACATCAGGAGTACTTTGGGGAGATAAAGACAGTAAGTTTAAAGGTGGAATTTCACCAAAGTTTGGAGATAGAATCGGTCTTTTAATTGGAAGAATGGAAAATTGGTATGACCTAGGTAGTTATGGAAGTGGACAATTAAATATAAATGATTGGCTTGTACATAAAAAAGCTGATGAAGATGAGATTGAAAGAAACTTCAATAGATGGGATGTAAATTATACTCATAATTACTCAGGAGAAAATGGATATTTAAATCTGAACTATCAAAATGCAACATACAATATGATTTCAACTATGGATGATGGAATAGATAGCTACTTCCGTGGAAAAGAAAATACCAATAACGGTTGGAAATATATAGATGGTATACCTGATAAGGGTGGAAGTTTAGGATTCTATAATTTAGATACAGAGCTAACAAATTTAGGAAGCAATAATGATATAACCTTAAAGGCGAAGTTAAATTTAGTATCAGATAAAAAAGCTTACGGTGTTATTGTTGCAGAGCAATTAGACGATATGGATTACGGAGCTTCAGCAGACTATGATTTAACAAGTGATATCTCAATTCAAAAAGAGAATGAAAGATATTCGATGGGTGCTTATTATAACTACCTTTATGATATGGATCCGGGATCGACTAAAAAAGATTTACAATCGAGAGCTGAAAACTTTGGATTCAATTTCAATGATAAAGAGAATAAGATTTTCATATCTTATGATGATAAATCTGGAGATAAGTTTAGAGAGTTAAACTCTTGGGAAAGAGACCCAAATTTCAGTAAATTAAATAGAAAAGGTTTCTATGGAATAGAGTTTGATTATACTCCTTGGACAGTTTCACAATATGATATCTATGATAGCAAAAACTTAAAAACTTCACTGGGAGAGTATCACCTATATAAAGATGTATTCTATAAAGTTGGATATGATTATAGTGAGTTTGAACACAAATTAAGTCTTGAAAGTGATCCATTTAGAGAAAAAGCATTATATAGAAATAGTAAGACTAATATTTTAAATCCAGGAACAAAAAATTATAGAGATACTCAATACAACAGATATGAGAATATAATCTATAATAAAACTACAGAAAATAGAGGGTACATAGACTTTATGTATGATAACTATAAGTTTACTGTAGCTGGTGGTAACACTAAAGAGGAGATTTGGGATAGAGAGGGAATCTATACATACTCTGATTTTGATACTCCTTGGGGTAGAGAAGCGTATAGAGTTTATGTAAATGAATCAGATTTCTATGAAGTTGGATTATCTAATGAAAAACTTTCTTTAGGTGCTTTAGGAGATTTAGAGTTATACGGAAACCTTAGATTCGATCAGTATGACAAAGGTTATGATGATGAAAAATCAAAAGAGTTATCAACAGAGGATAAATCAACTAGAGTTAGAGCTGGATTTGCTCATAATGTGACGCTATTTGATAATAGTGATAACAGAGATAGAGTTACAGATCTAGCTTTAAATAATAGATTGACATATATGTATCAAGACTATTCTTACGATTCTGATTCTAAGATGACTAGTGATAGAAGAATGTTCCATAAAGAAAATGTAAATGAAGTATCAGATACTTTAACATTCGATTTAGGAAACACTCAAACTATATACACGGTTGATTATAAGGATGTTAGAAGAGCAAGTAATGACAATAAAAAAGGTGAAATCTTAAATCAAAAGTTAGAGTTCTTAATCGATGATGAGAATAGTTTTGGTTTAGATTATGGAATAGATAAAAGATTTACAGATTACAACACAGAAAAAGAGAACCATAACGATTTAACATTTGAAAACTATGGTGCTAACTACAGATATTCTAATAACTATTTCTACTATAAAAATCGTAGAATAGATTCTAGTATTTGGAATATTGAAGGTGTAAGTGATGCTGAAGAAAGAATCAGAGAAGATGTCTATGGATACACTTATGACTTTGGTAAAAATAAGTTAAACTTAGAGTATATTGAAGGAAAAGATGAAAGAGATGAAGAGAATGCAAAAGTAATTAATACTAAGAATAAAACTTACTCAGTATCATACTTAGTTGGTGGAGATGTAGAGCATCTTTATAAAGCTAGCTACGAAGATTACAAAAATGCAGGAGATTGGAATAACTCACTATCAAACTATAATTCAGATGTAGTTTATTTAGCTTATACTTATAAGGATAAGAGATTTACAGATGCAGAGTTAGTTTCATATGCAGCTTCAGAATATAAAAAGACACCAGATCAACTATCTCAAGTTGAGATTGATAGAATTAGACAAGTTTTAGAAGATAGAGAAAACTCTAGAGTTCGAACATTTAATTTAAATAGAATTGTGGATGATAGAACTTATTTTGGAGATTATAAAAGAGGATTCCACACATCTCTTATGATGCAAAGAAATGATAAGAGATATGAACAAACTGGAGACTACCTAAAGTCTTTAGAAGAGTTAGAGGGAAGATTATTCTATTCATACAATAGAATAGGACTTGGGTATGTCTATAACCAAAAATCAGCTTTCCAAAGCTATGTAGATACAGCAAAATGGAGAGATACAGAGATAGAGCATGAGTTTAGCTTACATGCAAAAGTTGGAAAACCTAGTGAAGGTTGGAGAACGAAAGCTTATGTTAAATTCTATGATCAGTTGAGTGGACAACCTGAAGAAACAGGAAGAAGCACATTTGATGGATTTGGAGTGGAAATAGGAAAAGAGTTTGGATACTATGAATGGGCAGTGGCTTATGAAAGAGATTATTCATACAGAACCAAAGATTACGAGTGGAGTATGGCAATTCAATTCAGATTGTTAACATTCCCAGATTCTAATATCTTTGGATTAGGAGCAACAACAGATAAAAACAAAAAGACATCCCCTGATACATATCTATTTGATGGAATCAAGATAGATGATCTAGAGGATTAAAATATTTTATATTTATAGAAAAGGAGAAAAACATGAGAGTAATATTACCAAGTGGAGATATAAAAGAGTTTGAAAACAGTGTAAATATGTTTGAGATTGCAAAATCAATCAGTAACTCTTTAGCTAAAAAAGCTATTGGAGCAAAAGTAGATGGAAAAGAAGTAGATATGAGCTACGTATTAGATAGAGATGCTAATATTGAAATCATAACTCCAGAAACAGAGGATGGAGAAGAGATCATAAAGCATTCAACTGCTCACTTATTGGCACAAGCAGTTATAAGATTATTCCCTGGAACAAAAGTTGCAATAGGTCCATCAATAGAGAACGGATTCTATTATGATTTCGATCCTGAAAATCAATTCACAGATGAAGATTTAGAAAAAATCGAAGCTGAGATGAAAAAAATAGTTAAAGAAAATATAAAAGTTGAAAGAATAGAAATGGTTAGAGAGGAAGCTATTGAGCACTTCAAAAACCTTGGAGAAACTTATAAAGTTGAGATAATCGAGAGTATTCCAGCTAACGAAATGTTAACATTCTATAAGCAAGGAGATTTTATCGATTTATGTAGAGGACCACATGTTCCATCTACATCTTACTTAAAAGCTTTCAAATTAAAGTCAGTAGCTGGAGCTTACTGGAGAGGGGATTCTAATAACAAAATGTTACAAAGAATCTATGGATTTGCTTTCGCAACTGAACCTCAATTAAAAGCTCACTTAAAGTTCTTAGAGGAAGCTGAAAAAAGAGATCATAGAAGATTAGGTAAAGAGTTAGAGTTATTCTTTACAAGTGACTTCGGACCAGGATTCCCGTTCTTCTTACCAAACGGTATGAAAATGAGAAATGTATTAACAGATTTATGGAGAAGAGAGCATGAGAAAGCTGGATATGAAATGATTCAAACTCCTATCATGTTAAATAAAGAGTTATGGGAAACTTCAGGACACTGGATGAACTATAGAGAGAATATGTATACATCAGAGATTGATGAAACTGAATTCGCTATAAAACCTATGAACTGTCCAGGTGGAGTTTTAGTTTACAAGCATGGAATGCATTCATATAAAGATTTACCAATCAGAGCTGGAGAGTTAGGAATCGTTCATAGACATGAGTTCTCAGGAGCACTTCATGGATTAATGAGAGTAAGAAACTTTACACAAGATGACGCTCATATATTTATGACTCCAGAGCAAATCGAAGATGAGATTATTGGAGTAGTAAACTTAATAGATAAATTCTACAGAGGGCTATTCGGATTCGAATATGCAATCGAGTTATCTACAAGACCAGAAAAAGCTATTGGATCTCAAGAGATTTGGGATAAAGCTGAATCAGCTTTAGAGGGAGCTTTAAAGAAGTTAGGAAGAGATTATAAATTAAATCCAGGGGATGGAGCATTCTATGGTCCGAAGCTAGACTTCAAAATAAAGGATGCTATCGGAAGAACTTGGCAATGTGGAACTATCCAATTAGACTTCAACTTACCAGAGAGATTTGATATCTCTTATGTTGGAGAGGATGGAGAGAAGCATAGACCAGTAATGATTCATAGAGTTGTTTATGGTTCATTAGAGAGATTCATGGGAATATTAATCGAGCACTATGCAGGAGCATTCCCAACTTGGTTAGCACCATGTCAAGTTAAGGTATTAACAATAAACGATGATGTTGTGCCTTATGCAAAAGAGTTAGTATCAATATTAAAATCTGAAGGAATCAGAGTTGAAATAGATACAAGAGCTGAATCTATCGGATACAAAATTAGAGAAGCTAACGGAAAATATAAAGTACCTGTACAATTAATTATTGGTAAAAATGAAGTTGAAAATAGAGAAGTGAACATTAGAAGATTTGGTTCTCAAAACCAAGAGTCAATGTCATTAGAAAGCTTCGTAGAGATGATAAAAGACGAAGCAACACCAAAATTTAATAACTAATTAAATTATGAGCAGGAATTTTTTCCTGCTCTTTTTCCACTTAAAAATATATTAGGAGAGAGAAATGGGAATTAGATATAGTAAGATTGAAAATAAAAATAAAAGAGAGATTGTTTTGTTAAAAGGATTGCCTTGTAAGTATGGAAAGTGTAAATTTTGTAACTATATAGAGGATAACTCAACAGATTTAGATGAGATTCAAAAAGTGAATATAGAAACTTTAGAAGAGGTAACAGGCGAATTTGGAGCCTTAGAGGTTATTAATTCGGGTTCTGTATTTGAACTTCCAGAATCAACTTTAGAAAAGATAAGAGAGGTTGTTTTAGCAAAAAATATAAAACTACTTTACTTTGAAATCTATTATGGATATAAAAATAGGTTGAATGAGATTAAAGAGTTTTTCAAAGGGATAGATATAAGATTTAGAATGGGAATGGAAACATTTGATAATGATTTTAGAATACACTCTTACGGAAAAAATTTCAAAGTTGGAACTGTTGAAATAGAGGATTTAAGTCAAAAATTATATTCTGTTTGTCTTCTAATCTGTGTTAAAGGTCAAACTAAAGAGATGATAGATAGAGATATCGAACTAGGATTGAAATATTTTAAAAGTATAACAATAAATATATTTATAAATAATGGAACTGAAGTAAAAAGAGATGAAGAGTTAGTAAAATGGTTTATTCAAAAGTATGCTCATCTACAAGATGATCCAAGAGTTGAGTTATTGATAGACAATAAAGATCTAGGAGTTTTTGAACAGTAATAATCTATTCCTAAAAAATTAGAAAAAGGATATACAGAATGAAGAGAGTAAAATACATACGAAAAATTTAATTTAGGAGGAAGATATGAAAGTAGTTATTGCGATAGATTCTTTTAAAGGTAGTTTAAGTTCTTTTGAACTGGGGAGTGCAATAGAAGAAGGAGTAAGAAAAGTATATTCGGATGCAGAGATAGTTAAAGTTCCAATAGCTGATGGTGGAGAGGGGACAGTTTCTTCATTAGTAGAAGGAACAGATGGAAAAATTGTTAAAGTTTTAGTTAATAATCCGCTGATGGAAAAAATAGAATCAAAGTATGGGATAATGGGAGATGGAACTGCAGTTATAGAGATGGCTGAAGCTTCAGGATTACCACTTATTCCAACAGAGAAAAGAAATCCTATGAAGACAACAACATATGGAACTGGAGAATTGATAAAAGATGCTATATTAAAAGGGTGTCGTGAATTTGTCATAGGAATTGGAGGAAGCGCAACAAATGATGCCGGGCTAGGTATGCTTCAAGCTTTAGGTTTTAAGATTTTAGATGAAAATAGAAACGAATTAGGTTTTGGTGGTGAGATTTTATCAAAAGTTAGATTTGTTGATTCATCATCAAAAATGAAAGAGCTAGATGATTGTAAATTTCTAATTGCATGTGATGTAGATAATCCTTTCTACGGACCAAGAGGTGCAGCAGAGATATATTCAAGACAAAAAGGTGCCACAGAAGAGATGGTTAAAGATTTAGATAAAGGATTAAAAGATTTATCTGAAGTTATAAAAAAAGAAACAGGAATCGATGTATCAAATCTTTCTGGAGCAGGAGCTGCGGGAGGATTAGGAGGAGGACTAGTTGCATTTTTAAACGGAAAATTATCTCCTGGAATAGATATGATTTTAGAAAAAGTTGGATTAGAGCAAGAGTTATCAAATGCAGATTTTGTGATAACAGGTGAAGGAAGATTAGATCTTCAAACAGCAATGGGGAAAGCTCCTGTAGGTGTAGCAAAGATAGCTAAAAAATTTGATATACCAGTTATAGCTTTAGCTGGAGGATTAACAGATGATGCTGTTCAAACTCATGAAAAAGGAATAGATAGTTTCTTTTCAATAATAAATTATCCAATTTTATTAGAAGAAGCTATGAAAAAAGAGATCGCATATAAATTTGTAAAAGGAAATTCAGAAGAGATATTTAGATTGATTAAAGTTTGTGAGAAAAAATATTCTAAGTAGTAGGGAGGAAAAATGACAGCATTTGGAGCAGTATTAGGACTAATAATTGCAATAATTTTAATTATAAGAAAAGCTAATCCAGCATATAGCTTGATATTAGGAGCCGTTATAGGTGGGTTAGCAGGAGGAGTATCTCTTCCTGAAACGGTAAATTTAATGATAAGTGGAGTAAAGGATGTTACTCCAGCGATTGTTAGAATCTTAACAGCGGGTATATTAGCAGGAATACTTATAAAAACAGAAGCAGCAACAAAAATAGCGGAAACAATAATAGATAAGTTAGGTGAAAAAAGAGCAATCTTAGCACTTGCGTTATCAGCGCTTATATTAACAGCAATAGGTGTATTTATTGACGTTGCTGTTATAACAGTGTCACCAATAGCTTTAGCTATAGCAAGAAGATTGAAAATGTCAAAAATGGCCATGCTATTAGCTATGATTGGAGGAGGAAAATGTGGAAATATAATATCTCCAAATCCGAATACAATAGCATCAGCTGAAAATTTTGGGGCTTCACTTTCGTCAGTTATGTGGGTAAATATAGTTCCAGCATTGATAGGTTTAATTGCAACGATTTTAATAGCAAATTTGTTGGTTGAAAAAGGAGAAAAAGTTATAGAGATAGAAAATATTGAAGAAAAAGGAGAGTTGCCATCATTCTTTGGAAGTATTGTAGGACCTCTTGTGACAATAACTTTACTGGCTCTAAGACCGATAGCTGGTATAAATGTAGATCCTCTTATTGCTTTACCAGTAGGTGGTTTAGTTGGAATAGTTTTCATGGGAAAAACAGCGAAATTAAAGGAATCTATGGAGTATGGACTTCAAAAAATGTCTGGAGTGGCAATTCTTTTAGTAGGAACAGGAACGGTAGCTGGAATAATTAAAAACTCTACATTGAAAGATGTTATACTTTCTCTGTTAGGAAAAGCTAATATAAGCGATAGACTTATTGCACCGATAGCAGGGGCATTAATGTCTGGAGCGACGGCATCAACAACAGCAGGAGCAACAATAGCATCAGCAACTTTCTCGGGTGCAATTTTAGCAGCAGGGGTTAGTGCTGTTTGGGGTGCGGCAATGGTGAACTCTGGAGCAACAGTTTTAGACCATCTACCTCATGGGTCATTTTTCCATAGTACAGGTGGAGCGTGCAGTATGAAATTAGAAGAGAGATTAAAGCTAATACCGTATGAATCTGCAATTGGATTTGTATTAGCTTTATCTTCATTTTTAACATATTTAGTAATAGGATAGAGTGTAAAAAAAGCTGGATAAATTTCCAGCTTTTTTATATATCAATATCTTCTCTAAAAATTTCCTTTACATCTCCTGGATTCATTCCGTCGAGAGTTAAATTTCCAAATTGAACTCTTTTTAGATAGATAACTTTATTTTTTACAGCTTTAAGCATTTTTTTTACTTGATGATATTTTCCTTCTGTAATTGTTAAATGAATACTTTTAGAAGTTAAATACTCAACTTTACTTGGAAGAGATGTATAATCAGTATCTAATTTTACTCCTGTTTCAAGAGCTAAAATATCTTCTTCAGAAATTTCTCTATCTAATTCGACATAGTATGTTTTTTCCATCTTTTTATCTGGGTGAGCCATTGTATAACTTAAATCACCATCACTTGTAAAAAGCAAAAGTCCTTCAGTATCTTTATCGAGTCTTCCAACAGGTGAGACAGATCTTTTATCTATAAAGTCAGGGAGAAGTTCAGCAACAGTTTTTTTATTCATATCCTCCATTGCGGTTATGTAACCAGCAACTTTATACATAATATAGTATTTTAGTTCTTTTTTCTTAGGAATAACTCCGTCGAAAGTAATGGTATCTATTCCCCATTCAACTTCAGTTGCATCATTTACCTCAACTAACCCATTAACAGTGACTCTGCCTTCAGCAACAGCTTTCTTTATCTTTCTTCTACTAGCCACACCACATTCAACTAAGTATTTTTCTAATCTTAATTTCAACTTTAATTTCAACCTCACAAATTTTATTTTCTATCATAAGATGGTAACATATTTTTGATATTTTTGCAAAAGAGACTATTTTTTTTGGACAAATTATGTTAATTTATATATATGTTAAACAATAAAGAGGTTTTGGGAGGAAAGATGAGTTTTTTATTAGAAAAGTTTTTACAATATGTGCAGATTGATACAACAGCGGATGCTAAGAGTAAAACATGTCCGAGTACAGAGATTCAGTGGGATTTAGCTAAAGTAATAGTTAAAGATTTAGAAGAGATTGGATTAGTGGATATATCATTAGATGAAAATGGATATATTATGGGGACGCTACCATCAAATTCGAAAAAAGAGATTCCAACAATTGGATTTATAGCTCATATGGATACAGCACCATCGTTTAACGGAACAGATGTTAAACCTAGAATAATAGAGAAATATGATGGAGAAAATATAGTTTTAAATAAAGAATTAGATATCGTTATGCAAACTAAAGATTTTCCAGAGTTAAAAAAATATATAGATCAAACTTTAATTGTAACAGATGGAACGACTCTTTTAGGAGCGGATGATAAAGCTGGAATAGTAGAGATTATGACAGCTTTAAAATTTTTAAAAGATAATCCAGAGATTGAGCATGGAGAGATTAAAATAGGAATAACTCCTGATGAAGAGATTGGAAGAGGAGCAAATCTATTTGATGTAGAAAAATTTGGGGCAAAGTTTGCATATACGATTGATGGTGGAGAAATTGGAGAATTAGAGTTTGAGAATTTCAATGCAGCTTCAGCAAATATAGTTATTAAAGGAAGAGATATACATCCAGGAGCTTCAAAGAACAAAATGATAAATGCGATGTTATTAGCTATGGAATTAAATGCGATGCTTCCTGTTAGTGAAAGACCAGAATATACAGAAGGATATGAAGGATTCTTCTTATTAACAAATTTTAAAGGAACAATTGAGTTAACAGAGATAGATTATATAATAAGAGATCATTCGAAAGAGAAGTTCTTAGAAAAGAAGAGTTTGATAGAGAACGCAGTAAACTATTTAGCAGGAAAATATTCTGATGCTGAGCTTATTTTAACAATGACAGATAGCTATTATAATATGAGAGAGATGATAGAACCAGTTTATCATATTGTGGATTTAGCCAAAGAAGCTATGTTAGAAGTTGGAGTAAAGCCGATTATAAAGCCAATTAGAGGTGGAACTGACGGAGCTAGATTATCGTTCAAAGGATTACCTTGTCCAAATATATTTACAGGTGGACATAATTTCCATGGAAAATTTGAGTTTATACCTTTCCAATCTATGGAGAAATCAGTACAAGTAATTTTAAAAATTGTAGAAATTATGACGAGATAGTATTCGAGGAGGAAAAATGAAAACATATCATTTTTTAGTTAAAGGTAGGGTTCAAGGTGTTGGATATAGAATAACTACTCAGCTTAATGCTCAAAGACTTGGAGTTAAGGGTGTTGTAAGAAATTTATCTAATGGTGACGTGGAAGTTTTTGCTCAGGGAGAGGATATTATTATTCAAAACTTTAAAAAGTATTTAAAAATAGGTTCGATAATGAGTAAAGTTACGAGTATCGAGGAATCTATTTTGGATACTGAAAAGTTTGAAGAGTTCAAAAGTAAATATTAAAAAGCGATAGAAATCTATCGCTTTTTTTTATATTTCTTCTACATTTTCAGGGAAAAGAATATTGTTTAAAAGCATTGCTAAATCAGCAGCACTACACTCAACAATATGAGCTGTTATAAGCTCTTCATCATATCCATCAATATTAAAGAAAACTCTATCATTGTTAAGGAAAATCTCTTTTACAATTCCGGCTCCAACTTTATATGCTCCAGAAGCTTTAGAAATAGCTAAAACTTCGTATTCATCCTCTGTAATAGATAAAGTTTTTACATTTAAATGTTTAAGGTGATCTTTAACTAATTCTTCAGACTGCACATAAAAATCTTCTAAAATTTTAACATATCTATCTTTTTTTATAAGTTTATCAGCTAAAACAGCTAAAGAGAATGAATGGAAAATATCTTCAATGCTATAAGCCGAAGGAACCATATCTTTATTTTTTAAAAAAATCTCGATACCGTGTTCTCCCTCTTTTATTGTTTCTATAATTGGAGTTTTACTACCGTCTAAATAGTCGATAGCATCAACCTCTAAATTTAAGACAGATAGTTTTTTTGCCTTTTCTTTTTTCATTAATGATTCGAATTCAGTTTCAATTTTGTCATAGAAATTAACAATAAAGTTGTTGAAAAAGTTTTCTTTCATAATATAATCACCACCATCATTTTTTAGATATTATAACATAAAATCTATGATATAATATATAGAAGATAAAAAAATTAGTGAGGTATATAAAATGATAATTTGTCCAGTTTGTAATAAGAAAATGCAAAAGATTGAAAGAAAATATATATGTGAAGGAAATCATAACTTTGATGTCTCGAAATTTGGACATGTAAATTTATTATTGTCTAATCAAAAAAATAGTAAGCTTCCAGGAGATAGTAAAGAGATGGTTTTAAGTAGAAAAAACTACTTAGAGAAAGGTTATTATGAAGGTATATCAAATGGAGTAAATGAGATAGTGAAAAAAGAACTCGGAGAAAAGAAAGATATAAAAATTTTAGATATAGGTTGTGGAGAAGGTTATTACACAAATAGATTAAAAAATTTTTTAAATGATCTAGGTGTAAAAAATGAGATAGTGGGAATAGATATATCAAAGGAGGCTGTTATATCTGCAGCAAAATCATATAAAAATATAGAATGGATTGTTGCTAGTGCAAGCTCTTTACCAATAGAAGATGAATCTTTAGATTTTATAATATGTATGTTTGCTAAAATAATCCCAGAAGAAAAAATGAGAACTTTGAAAAAAGGTGGAAAGCTAATAATAGTTTCGACAGGAGAAAATCATCTTTTAGAATTGAAAGAGGTAGTTTATGATGTTGTTAGAAAAGAGTTTTATTCACCGATTGAAGATTTAAATATTTTCTCTCATTTAGAAAAAGTGAATGTAAAGTATCAAACAGAAATATTAGAGCAAGAGAGTATTGAAAATCTTTTCAATATGACACCATATAGATGGAGAAGTCCACAAAAAGGTGTTGAGAAATTATTTCTTTTAAATAAATTAAAAACAACAGTAGAGGTAAATATAGATATTTTTGAAAAAAAATAAAAAAATAAAACTTTTTTGAGAAGACTCGCGTCAAAAAAGTGTAATTAGAAAATAGTAAGTTTTTAATTACAAAAAAGACTTTATACTTAATAAAAGTATTATTTAATCCCCCCCTGTAGACGGCCTTCTATCCCCCCTAGAAGGCCGTTTCTTTTTTTTGTATTTAATAAATAGGTTGTTGCTATTTTTTTTTGTAAATTTATATTGTATAATATATTAGGTCAATTTTAGGGGGGGATTAAAGTTGAAACAGATAGAAAGAATAATTTTTATTAATTTATTAACATCGTCGATAGTTTTAGGGGTTTATAATGTATTTACAGGTATTCATATAAAAACGTTGGGCTATGGAGAAAGTGTTATTGGTCAGGTTTTATCTTTAGGAAGTTTATCGATAGCTGTTGGATCGATGTTGAATGCGTACTTTAGTTCAAAAGTTGGTTTGAAAAAAACTATTTCTTTTGGTTTAGCTTTGATGTCAGTAGGTATTTTAGGAGTTGGATTCATAAAAAATCCATTTTTTATAAAAATATTTTCTAGTTTAATGGGAATAGGTTATGGATTTCCTTTTTCATCAATTGGTGTTTTATTGATAGAAAACTCAGTTGAAAATGAAAGAGTAAAGGTTTTTAGTAAGAATTTTATTGTTCAAAGCTTGGGAACGGTTTTTGCAAGTTATTTTGCAGGAATTTTGATTAAGACTTTTGGAAAGATTTTTGCCATAGATAAGGCAATTCCACTGCTTTATCTACTATGTGTTTTTATAATTTTATTAGGATTTTATCCATTATTAGGATTAAATGATATTGATAAGTTAAAAAAAAATAAAGAGAGAAATTTTTTTAAAGGTTTTAAAGAGGTAATGAGTGGAAATGCATTGAAATTTGTAGTTTACAATACTGTTATAGGATTTGGAGCAGGCTTAGTAATCCCATTTTTCAGTGTCTATTTAAAATTCGCACTTAATATAGATAATGAAAAAGTTGGAATTATAATGGGGTTATCACAATTAGGGTTGGTTTTAGGGGGATTTTTAGTACCGTATATATCTAAACTTCTTGGAAGAGAAATGACGGTTGTTGTTTGTCAGCTATTATCAATTCCATTTTTAATTTCGATAGCATTTCCGCAAGGGATTTTTGTGATGGGTTTATCATTTTTTTTAAGATCAACATTAATGAATTTAAATCAACCACTTATTCAGAATATATCTCTAGAAACTGTAGAGTATGAAAATAGAGCTTTGATGAGTAGTGTTATATCTATGTCATCTAATGCAACAAGAGCCTTAAGTATGATAGTAGCTGGATATTTAATGGAAAATGTTTCGTATACAGCGCCATATTATATAACAGTAATATTATATTTAATAGGAACCGTTATTTTTTATAGAAGTTTTAAAGCAGAAAAAAAACCATTAAGAGGAGGGATTGAATGAGTAAAAATTTTGTTCATTTGCATCTACACACAGAGTACAGTCTTCTAGATGGGGTTGGAAAGATAGATGAATATTTAGATAGAGCTAAAGAATTGAATATGAGGGCAATGGCGATAACAGATCATGGAAATATGTTTGGAGCTATTGAGTTTTATAAAAGTGCAATGAGTAGAGGAATAAAGCCGATAATAGGAACAGAAGCTTATGTTTCTGAATTTGCTATGGATAAGAAAGAGGGGCGGAATTTTCATCTTATATTATTAGCTAGAAATTTAACGGGATATAAAAATCTTTTAAAGATATCATCGACGGGATTTTTGAAGGGATTTTATTATAGACCGCGTATAGATAAAGAGTTTTTAAAAGCACATAGTGAGGGGATAATTGCTTTATCCGCTTGTATGCAGGGAGAGATATCTAGAGCTATTTTAGGAAATGAACCCGAAGAGATTATAGATAATAAGATAAATGAGTATATAGATATATTTGGAAAAGAAAATTTTTATATTGAACTTCAAGGTAATGGAGTTGAAGGTCAAATAGAACTAAATAGAGAGCTAAATAGATATGCCAAAAAGCATGGTTTAAAATGTGCTGCAACTAATGACACTCATTATGTTTATGAAGGAGATCATGTTCTTCAAGATTTAGTTATCTGTATTCAAACTGGAGCAAAAGTTGCAGATAATAATAGAATGAAGATCGAAACAAAAGAGTTATTTTTAAAAAGTAGAGCGGAGATGATAAGTTCTTTAGGAGATGAATATATCGAAGCAATTGATACAACAGAGGAGATAGCAGATAGATGTAATTTGAGTTTAGAATTTGGAGAGCTTAAGTTTCCTAAATATGAAATACCTAGTTGTGTAAAAAATTCTGCTGAATTTTTAAGAAAGATTGTTTATAAAGGATTAGCTGAAAGGTATCCAGCAGGACTAAGTGAAGAGTTATTAAAAAGAGTAGAATATGAGTTAGAAGTTATTTTGAAAATGGGATATGAGGAATATTTTATAGTTGTATGGGATTTCATAGCTTATGCGAAAGGTAAAAATATTCCAATTGGACCTGGAAGAGGTTCGGCGGCAGGAAGTTTGGTTGCATATGCATTGAAAATAACAGATTTAGATCCAATAAAATATAATCTGATTTTTGAAAGATTTTTAAATCCAGAGAGAATTTCAATGCCAGATATAGATATAGATATTTGCCAAGAGAGAAGAAGTGAAGTTATAGACTATGTTACTAAAAAGTATGGAGAGGATAAAGTTGCTCAGATTATAACTTTTGGAAGAATGAAAGCTAGAGCAGCTTTGAGAGATGTTGGGAGGGTTTTAGATGTAAATTTGGCAAAGGTTGATAAGATAGCTAAGTTGATCCCAGCATTTTCAACGTTAGCAGAAGCTTTGAGAGAAAATTCTGAGTTGAGAGAGATTTATTCTGAAGACTCTGAGATTAGAAATTTGATTGATTTATCTCAAAGATTAGAAAATAAAGTTAGACATGCTTCAATACATGCTGCAGGAGTAGTAATAACTAAAGATCCGTTAATGGATGTTGTTCCTTTATATGGAGATAATAAAGATAATACTGTATCAACTCAATATCAGATGAAAGAGTTAGAGGAGTTGGGTCTATTAAAAATGGACTTTTTAGGTTTGAGAAATTTAACAAACCTTCAAAGAACAATCGAGTATATAAAAGAGAGTAGAGGAAAAGATATAACTTTAGAGAAAATATCTTTAAACGAAAAAGAAGTTTATGATATGCTTTCTAGAGGAGATAGTCTAGGTGTCTTTCAATTAGAATCAACAGGAATAAGAAAGATTTTGATTCAATTAAAACCAGAAAGATTTGAAGATGTAATAGCTTTATTAGCATTGTATAGACCGGGTCCTTTAGGATCAGGAATGGTAGAAAGTTTTATAAATTGTAAAAATGGCTTAGAGGAGATAAAGTATCCACATGAAAGTTTAGAGAAAGTTTTAAAGGAAACTTATGGTGTTATTCTGTATCAAGAGCAGGTAATGAAAATAGCGAATATAATGGCTAACTATTCATTAGGGGAAGCAGATTTATTAAGAAGAGCCATGGGAAAAAAACAGGCTTCTATAATGGATGAAAATAGAGAGAAATTTGTTCAGAGATCTATTGAGAATGGATATACAAAAGAAAAAGCTGAGGAGATATTCTACTTAATTGATAAATTTGCAGGATATGGATTCAATAAATCCCATTCAGCGGCATATGCTCTTATAGCTTACTGGACAGCTTACTTTAAATATTTTTATCCAGAGGAATACTATGCATCTATAATGACATCAGAAAAAAGTAATGTTGAAAATGTAGCATTTTATATAGAGGATGCGAAAGCTCATAAAATCGATTTAAAACTTTCAGACGTGAATAATCCAGTTTCTAAATTTACAGTTGAAAATGGCGGGATAAGATTTTCTTTAGCTGCTATAAAAAATGTTGGAGAAAGTTTAGCAGAAAAAATAAAATTTGAGTTTGAAGAAAATGGAAATTTTTTAAGATACGAAGATTTTATTTATAGATTGAGAGGGCAAGGTTTAAATAAGAAAAATATAGAAGCTCTAATATACTCAGGAGCACTAGACTCGCTTCCCGGAAATAGAAAACAGAAAATAGAATCGATAGAAAAAGTTATAGATTATGCTAATAAAAAGATAAAAGAGGATGATATTCAGCAGATGAACCTATTTGGTGGAGCGAAATCTGAAATGGTAAATTTTGTTTTACCAGATCTATCTGATTTCACAGCAGATGAAAAATTGGATAAAGAAAAAGAATTTTTAGGTTTTTATTATAGTGCTCATCCCTTAGATAAATATGAGTGGTTATTAAAAAATTATAAAATGAATAAGATTTCAGAGGTAAAATTAGAAAATTCTCAGCATACAGTAAAAACTTATGGTATACTAAGGGATGTGAAAAAAATACTCACTAAAAAAACGAAAGAAACGATGTGTACCTTTATTTTAGAGGACTATTATGAACAAATATCGGGAATAATCTTTCCAAGAGAGTATAGAGATTTGATGAATATTGATTTAGAAGGAAAAGCCGTTTTAATAGATGGAACAGTTCAGGTAGATTATTTTAATGGAAATGAAAATAAAAAAATAGTTGTAAAAGATATAAAATCACTGAATTCGATAGAATTTACAAAAAGAAATCGGATGTATATATTGATAAATGAAAAATCAAAAGATAAATATAGTCGTTTGAAAGAGCTTCTTTTAAATAGTAAAGGAGAGGTACCTTTAAGTTTTGCTATCGACATAGATGGTAATAAAGAGGTTAAAAATTCTAAAATAACTGTAGAAATAACGCCAACTTTAATAAGAAAAATTGAAGAGTTATTGGGTGAAAAAAGTATAGTAATTAGATAAAATTACACTTGTAATGTAACCTTGAATGATTTTTTAAATTATGTTAAAATAAGTGATAAAAAACTGATGGAGGAGCTATGAAGAAAGACGAGTTTCAAATAGAAGATTTAATTAGCGTACTTAGTGAGTGTGGACTTACAGAGATTAGTTATGAGGAAAATGAAAATTTAAAAATAAAAATAAAGAAATCTCCACAAAGAAAAGTTGTAGTACCAAAAGAGGTTGTACAGCCGATTAAAGAAGTTTCAAAAAAAGAGGACAATGTAAAAAATATCTTATCAACAGGAATAGGAAAATATTTCTATGAAAATTCAGTTAAAGTTGGAGATAAAATTAAAGTTGGACAAGATTTAGGTTATATCCATGTAATGGGACTAAAAACTCCTTTAAAAGCAACTGTAGCTGGAGAGGTGTTAGAGATAACTGTAAAAGATGGTGGAGTAGTTGATTATGGTAAAGTTTTATTAAAAGTTAAGGCTACAGCAAGATAATCGGGAGGATTTTATGTTTAAAAAGATATTAATTGCTAATAGAGGTGAAATCGCTGTTAGAATTATAAGAGCAGCAAAAGAGCTTGGAATAAAAACAGTTGCTGTTTATTCAGAAGCGGATAAGGATAGCTTACATGTGAGGTTAGCAGATGAAGCTGTATGTATAGGGGGGCCTTTAAGTACAGAGTCGTATTTAAAAATACCAAATATATTAGCTGCAGCTGAGATAACAGGAGCAAATGCAATCCATCCAGGATATGGATTCCTATCTGAAAATGCTAGATTCGCAAGAATATGTCAAACTCATAATATAACTTTCATAGGACCAAGTCCAGAAGCGATTGAAAGTATGGGAGATAAAGCTACAGCAAGAAAAACTGCTATTGAAAATGAAGTTCCATTGACAAATGGAACAGGAATAATTAGAAGCATAGAAGATGCAAGAAAAGAGGTTGAAGAGAGAATCGGATACCCTGTTATGATAAAAGCCACTGCGGGCGGAGGCGGAAAAGGAATGAGGCTTGCTAGAACTCCAGAAGAGTTAGAAAGCAAAATCATCGCAGCTCAGACAGAAGCAGAATCAGCGTTTGGAAATCCAGATGTGTATATAGAAAAGTTTGTTGAAAATCCTAGACACGTTGAGATTCAAATTATAGGTGACAAACATGGAAATGTAATTCACTTAGGAGAAAGAGACTGCTCGATTCAAAGAAGACATCAAAAGCTAATAGAGGAAGCTCCATCTTATAAGTTACCTTCTAAAGTTAGAAAGGCTATGGGAGAAGCAGCAGTAAAATTAGCTAAATCAATAAGTTATGATTCAGCTGGAACTTTAGAATTCTTAGTGGATAAGGATGATAACTTCTACTTTATGGAGATGAACACAAGAGTTCAAGTTGAACATACAGTTACAGAGATGGTAACAGGAATAGATATAATTAAGTTACAAATAAAAGTTGCTGAAGGAGAGAGAATAAATATATCTCAAGAAGATGTTGTGTTATTTGGTCATGCAATAGAGTGCAGAATAAATGCAGAAGATACAACAGCTGGATTTTTACCTTCACCAGGAAAGTTAGAAACTTATATCGTTCCAGGTGGACCAGGAGTAAGAGTTGATTCTCATTCATACGCAGGATATGAGATTTCACCATATTATGATTCTATGATAGGGAAGCTTATAGTTCACGGAATTACTAGAGAAGAAGCAATTGAAAAGATGAAAAGAGCATTAAATGAGTTTATTATAGAGGGAATTGATACTACAATTCCATTCCATTTAGAAGTTCTAGATAATAAAGTATATAGAAGTGGAAAAGTTACAACTAAGTTTATTGAAGAAAATTTTGAAAAAAATTAATAAATAGCTAGGAAAAAATTTAAATAAATGTAATAATATAGGTATAATATCTACGGAGGTGTTTTTATGAACGAGTTAGGAAATATAAAAATAGCAGATGATGTAGTAAAGACGATTTCAGCAAAGGCAGCACAAGATGTTTCTGGAGTTTATAAACTAGCAGGTGGAGTAGCAGATGAAGTTAGTAAAATGCTAGGAAAGAAAAGACTTACAAATGGTGTTAAAGTTGAGGTAGGAGAGAAAGAGTGTAGCGTAGAAATCTATATAATAGTAGAATACGGATACCAAATCTCAGAAGTAGCTCAAAATGTTCAAAAGAGTGTTTTAACAGCAGTGAGTACAATGACTGGTTTAAAAGTTGTAGAGGTAAATGTTTTTGTTCAAGATGTTAAAATTTTAACAGAAGAGTTTGAGGATAGACACGAAGATATTGAGATAGTATAATAATAAAAGAGGCGTTTTGATACGCCTCTAATCTTTCTTACAGGGGTGAGTTTCTTGATAAAAAAAATAATATTTTTCTTTGCATGGATAGGAATATTTACTATGGCTGTAGCAGGGATTGGTTATATAACAATGCCACAATATTTTTCAACAATAGATACAAGCTCACTTATATTTAAAGTAGTGTTTTTTAATATATGTTTAGCTTACATATGTATATCAGTATTAAAATTATTATCAAAATTTTCAAAAGAAAAAGATTATGTTATAAAAAATGAACATGGTGCAGTACATATATCAACAGATACAGTAAAAAATCTAATTAGAGAGATACTATCAAGAGATAGTGATATAAAGGGATTAAAAATCGATTGTGGGAATAGAGGTAGCAAATACTTTATTAAATTAAATTTAGATATGATTTCAAATAATAATTTATCAACAAAAACTGTAGATATACAGAATTTAATAAAGAGTAACTTAGAAGAAAAACTAGATTTAAAGGTTGATTATATAGAGGTAAAAATTTCCAGATTATCAATAAAAAGGGATGTAATTGAATAGGAGGAGCAAAAATGATGTTAGAAAAAATTATTGAAAACTTTATTCTTAATTTTAAAAGATATCTTTATGCTGTTCTAGGATTAATATCTGGAATTCTTTTAGTTGAGTATGGAGTTTTAAAAACAATATTTATATTGATTTTAGCGTTTGTAGGATATAAACTAGGAGATAGAGATTTTCAGGAGAAGTTAAAAAAACAAATATTAAATAGATTAAAGGATTAGAAAGGAAACAGTAATGAGTAGAAGAGTAGCAAGAGAAGAGTTATTTAAAATAGTTTTTGAATCGGAGTTAACAGAAGTTAAAATAGACGAAACTTTAGAGAATTACATGCTAAGAGATGAAACTAACTTAAATACAAATGAAAAGGAGTTTATTGTAAAATACTCAAAAGGTATGGCATTAAACGATGAGAAAGTTGTAGAGACTTTAAAAAATAATATAACAGGATGGAGCTTAGAAAGAATTGGAAATGTAGAAAAAGCGTTATTAAAAATATCTACGTATGAAATTCTATTCGAAGATGTTCCAGCAGAGATTGTTGTAAATGAAGTTGTAGAGTTAGCTAAAAAATATGGAGATGAGAAATCTCACGAATTTATAAACGGAGTTTTAGCAAAAGTTGTAGCAGAGAAAAATAATTAATAGATTAGAGAGATGCCATTAGAATCTGATAGCATCTCTCTTTTTTTAATTTTTGAGGGTTTCCCAAATTTAGTGTAAATTGTAAAAATTGAATATATATATTTTACCTTCTTGGCTATTAATTTGTA
>NZ_JTLI01000012.1 GCF_000799075.1 Cetobacterium sp. ZOR0034 | reverse complement strand
AAATTAATAGCCAAGAAGGTAAAATATATATATTCAATTTTTACAATTTACACTAAATTTGGGAAACCCTCGAAAAGAGAGCATTTATTTAATGAATAGGTGTAATTAGGTCTGCCAAAAAAGCAACATCCTGAAATGCCAATTTTACAACAATCGAAAATGTCAAAAAAACAACAAAAACGCTTGCCGTTCACAACTTGTCTATGATATGGTTCTTTCTGAATTAATCTACCTTTTCCACTAGTTATTTTATATGAAATTATTAAATTTAAATCTAATGTTTTAATTTCGAGTAAATCACCAACAATATTTAGAATTACATCTTTATGAGCGCTGTATGTTCCTTTAGGTAAAGAATATCTATTACCTTCAAAAGAAATCGTATTGTCTTTTTTTACTCTATGCTGTATAATTTGGGTGTCTTTAGATAAGTGCTTATCAGAAAGGTATTGTCTTTCCAGGGAGAATACTTCTGATGGCACTTTTTTTGTTGTCTGATGGATTTTTGTATTTCCAGTTCGTTCTAGCCATCTATGAAAAGCTGCATTTAGATTATCAATCCCTTTGTATGTTCTATGATTAGCAAAATTGAACTTAAAATATTTAACAACAGCTTCTATTTTCCCTTTACTTTCTGGATCGTAAGGTTTACAAAACACCGGTTTAAACTTAACTTTCTCAACATATTCTTCAAAAGTTTTACATAATTTAAAAGTTCCATCTTCATTTTCATTTATCAGTGCAACCTTTGTTCTATCATATACAATTTCTTCTGGAATTCCACCAAAATACTGAAAGGCTTTATTGTGTATATCTACAAAATCTTGAGCATTAAATGGTTTATCTTGCCAATAACCATATTTATATCTTGAATGTGATAATACCATGGCAAAAGTCCATACTTTTACAGGTTTATTTTCAATATCACAAAGAATAATTTCTCCAAAGTCTACTTGCGCTTGCTTTCCCATAGGAAGTTCTTCCACAGCAACATATTCACGTTCTTTAATTTTTTTATTAAGATTATGTTGTTCTCTTAATTTAGCAACGTAATTTCTAACACTGCTTTCGCATAAATTAAAATTAATATGTTGTTCTTTTAAACGGTCATAAACCTGAGCAGCAGTAAAACTTTTGTAAGTTGTTAAGAATCCTAATATTTCATCTTTATATTGATCTAATACTGATTTTGATTTACTTTCATTAAGTTTTTTTACAAGATTTAAAAAATCTTTTTCAGTCATATTCCAATATTTTTTAACTGTTCTAGTATCAATATTCAATTGTTTAGCAACTTGAGATTCTTTTAATTTTAGAGGTAATGCCTTTAATTTTTTTATTTCTTCAAACATATACAGTCCTTTCAAAGCAGCCATCTCCTTGTAATTTAATGGCTACTTTTATTACAATATTTTTTAGAAAAAATCAAGCATTCTCCTCTCACGAAAATTTGCAGGGTTCTCTGGCGAAATCTTACAATCTATTATATCAGTCACACACTATCTTCGTAAAAATCCGAATAAGACTTATTTTCCATTTTGCTTTCGATTCTTTCTATCTTTTCATAGATATCTAAAATATAATCAATCTCTCTTCTTTCAGCTTTATTAAACATAGATAACACTTCCTAATATCTCATTCTTAACTTTTTCTTTATACTTAGCAACCAATGGATTTTTATATTTATAATCAAACTGTCCTGAAGTTACTAAATCTATTTTTTTACCAAAAGTAGATTCTAAATAAGATTTTAAGTTATAAAAATTAGTTAACATTTCATCATTATCAATTAACTCTACAAAGATATCTATATCACTTTTTTCTGTTTGTTCATCTTTAGAATAAGAACCAAATAATCCTATTTTACTTATACCAAACTGACTTTTATCAATAGCAGATAGTTTATTTAGTATTATACTTTTATCAATCATTTTGATTCACTCCCTTTTTTTATTATAGTTAAACTATACCATAAATTCAGCTGAGATGTAAACTTCTCTATACAATTGAATGTAAAAATAAAAAGAGCTTTTAAAGTTGACTAGACTCTAAAGCTCTTTCTTGAAAACTTGACATCTCCAATTATTTATTTGTATATATCGCCTCTACTTCCAATATCGATAACCAATATAACTAATTCATTATTAACTATTTTGAATAAAGCTCTATAACTTCCTATCCTAAGTCTTTTAACATCTTTAATACCCTTTAAATTTTTTACATCATATAATGATATCATTTTTGTATCTTTGGAAATCTCGGTAAAGGCTTCATAAAATTTTAAACCTACCATTCTATTTTCTTTCATGAACTTTACAGCCTTTTTGTCAAACTTAATCCTGTAAGATGTCATTAAGGCTCACCTCAATAAATTCTGCTTCTGATTCATTATAAGTTTTCATGAAATCTATTATTTCTTTTTCTTCCTGCTCCTCAACAAATCCACAATTTTCGTTAATAAATTTTAATAAATCCATTTCTTCTTGTTCTTTAACTTCTTTTATCAAAGTTTTTCTTGCAAATTCACTAAAAGACATTCCTTTTTTCTTACAAAAATCTTTGATTTGAATTAAATCATCTTTATTAAACATTATATTTATTCTTTCAGATATCTGAGCCATTTTAAACACCACCTTTTTACATATTATACATATCATACATATTATATGTAAAGCTTTTTTTTTATTTTACAATTTTTTTAAGTGTCCTAAAGATATTTCTGAAAATTCAACCCTGTATTTTTCATAGATCCATTCCTAATTCCTTTACTACACTTTCAAAAGAGTATGTTTTTTGATTAGATTCTATATGAGCTTTATATGTGTTCTCAGCAAGTTTTAAATCATATTCTTCCTCTAATCTCTCAAATACAATTTTTTTTATATAGCTTGAAAGACCCATTCCCTCAAAATTAGCAACTTTTTTTAATAATGTTTCTTCATCATCATTTAATCTAACAGATATAACAGACATATTAAAACCTCCTCATTCATATTTGTAATACAATTACATTACTTAATTGATTAATATGCAAGTTTTTTTAAAATTTAAATTGATTATAAAACTCTTAAATTATACTTATATGAATTTTTAATAAGAAAATTCTTTCGATACCTACTATAATAAAGTATATACTTATTAAACTCTTTTTCTTTAGATGGAACTTTATTTATTACAGTTACTATCTTATTTCCTTGAATAATGTATCTAACTCCATCTTTTTCAAACACACCATTTTTTCTAAAATCCTCTTTTTCAAATATATCTAATATCTCGCCTTTGATTGAATCTATATTAACTCTTTTAACTCTTTCAATATATCTCAACAATCCATGCTCTGTTATTTTTAAATTTATTTTTCTCTCTACTTTTTTCTCTATTTTTTCTTTAAGTATATTTTCAGTCAAGCTCTCTGAATATATAACTTTATTAAATAAATAATCTAAAGTTTTCCTCTTTGCTTCTAACTCCCCTTTCAATTTTTCTTTACTTTTTATCTTCTCATCTATTCTATTAACTTGAGTTAATAAATTTTTTATATTTTCTTCATCGTTTAAAATAGCTATACATTCATTTAATTTAATTGTTTTTTTTAATATTTTAACCACATTTAGCTGTACTCTATTTTTAACACTATTTAAAAACTGCATTTGTTTCTCATTTTTTCTTCTAATACTATTTTCTATAACAATTTTTTCTTTATAGAGAGTTAATATTTCATTTTTTATATCTCCAATAATATTTTTCCTCATCCTACACCTCACTTGTCAATTTAAAGAAAAATGGATAAGTTGCTAATCTTTGAGCATTTGAAATATATTTAAATACTAAGCTCTCACAAAATATATCATACTCTTTATCATTTAACTTTTTGTCTGTAATCAATTTTTTTATATTTGGAGAGAATGTCTCTTTCCCATCTATACCAGTATCATAGAAAGAGTAGTACATCTGCTCTTTTCGATTTAATCTTATAGCCATTGTCATTCCAAGAAAACTATCTAAGCCTTTAGCAATTCCCTTCATACCACTTTCTATACTTTGTTTATAAAAATTAATAAATTGATTACTGTCAAAATATACTCTAAGCTCTGTATCCAATATATAAATATATTTTTCTCCTATTTTCATAAACTTAATATCTAACCATTTTATTTTTGATTTATCATAGTCAATTTTTATATTAAACTTTTCAATAAGAAAGTTAAATTCATCTTTTAAAGAGCTATTTTCATAAATTTGACAGCTTTCAATTTTTATTTTTCCATTCTTTAATACAGTAATTTTTCTTATTTTTTCATTCTTAAAATGAATACAACTAACTCCTTCAAAAATATTATATTTGCTATTAAGTTTTGATATATCTAAATTTTGTAGTTGCTCTTTTATAAATAATTCTTCAATTACTCTTTTAATAGCTACTTTTTTATTTTTATCAGTTTGCTCCAAGCTAAAACCATTAGATATTAAACCACATCTTTTCTTTATCTCTCTATATCCATCATAAAGTAACTTATTTGTATCTGTCGTATTCAATAAGAATATATTCCAATTTTGCTTATTATATACTGTTGTAATCTCTCCAATACCCTTGTTTTGTAATGAATATTTTCCAAAAGTTAAATTGTTCACAAGTTCAATAATCTCTTGTCCACTATCTTTAGCTATCATATCCTCTCCATCTTTAAATCTATCTTTAATCAAATATATATCTATATTTTTCGAGATTTTTTTTAAGTTTTTTTGAAAATATGATTTATTACTTTTATTATCAAAATGCTCATAATTTTTTAATGTCAAAAGTTCTACTTTTATATATTTTGATAAATACTCTTCTAGTAAATCTTTTAAAAGTGTAAAGTAATAAGATTTAAGTTTTGTTAAATCATTAGGAGTTTGAACTAAAAAATTTGTTTCTATACTCTTAGAAAAAGGATTTTTTTCATAATATTTTCCGTCTTCATTTGGTAAAAGTAATCTTGTAGCAGTATCATAACCAATTTTCATACTTCTTTTCAATTTAAACTTATCATAAAAAAGAGATTCATGAGTAAATGTTTTTTGAGTTAAATTTAAAACATATTCCTCAAAGTTATTGGAGTTTTGAAAACTACATCTTAAAAACTTATATATTTTATCTTTAGATAATTTTTTTATAAAAAAGTAGATGGAGTTAATATCAATATATTTTATATCTTTATCCATTTTCATAATATCTTCATAAGCTAAATATCTTATCAAAAGATTTAAAAGTGTCAAAGGTTCAATTTTTTCTAAATCTTCTACTTCATCAATCATATATGCCTCTCCTATTATGAAAGATTCTAAAAAATCTAAACTACCTATATCTAAATTTTGTCCTCCTAAAATATAAAGGTCTTTATTTATATAAAATGATTTTATTCCTTTTAAACTTCGAATTTTCTTTAAAAATAAACTATATTCTTTAAAACTACTCTCTTTTTTTAATCCAACAATATCTAAATTAACCTTATAAATTTTAAAATCTTTAAGTATTTTGCCATAATTTATTTTTTTTATTTTAAATCTACCATCGTAAAAATATTCTTTCATTACTTTCTCTCCAACATTTTTTTTAAATCATTCACTAGAACTTCATTTATTTCTAATTCTTCACTATTTTCTCTATACCTTAAAACTCCTGAAATAAGAACAACTTCACTCTCTTCATATTTACAGGTTTTGTAACTTTCGTTGTAAATATTTTGAATTTTATAAAAAGCTATATCTCTATTTAATACCTTTGATTTATTACTTATAAGGTTTACAATAAATAATTTTTTATCAGAGCTTATGTATCTTCTCTTTTGAATAACTTTCTCTCTGATTATATCGTTGAAAAACTCTCTACTATTAAGTTTTTCTAAATTATAATTTTTATAATCTATATACATACCACTTTCACTTATATCATCAAATATCTCTAACATACCTATAGATAAAACCTCATCTATATTTTTGAGTTTAATATCATAAATTCTAAAAATCTCTTTTATTAAAACTTCACCTAAAGTTCCTTTAAATATGGCTTGATAAATATATGGTAAAACTATCTGATCATTTTTTTCAAACAAACCAACTTTATTCTCTAAAATATCTTTTAAAAGCGGAATAGATTTTAGTTCATCTAAACGACTATCTTTTTTAGAGATATTTCCATTTGTTGTATTAAATAGTATATTATCAATTTTATCTCCAGCACTTCCAAGTACGGTATAATTATCAATTTTTTCCATAGCTGAAAAATAAGCTACACTTTCAATTTCCTCAAGACCTCTTGTAGGATTTTTTAAAACATACATTCTAAATCTTTCATACTTTTTGTAAAAATTCATAAAACTATTTATATAATCTAATCTCTTATCTTCATCTTCTGTATTTCTTATAAGCTGATTATTGATAGATATCTCATCTAAATATGTATTTTCAAAATATCTTCTTACTTCTCGGTCTTTTCTCAATAACTCTTGTTGAAAGTTATTTTTTAAATCTCCCTTTTCTTTAAACGCCTCTGTTAATAAAAAGTTAAAATCGTCAATAAATAATCTATCAGCATCTTTAAAACTTTTAATAACTTCAAAACAATCATTATCTAAATATATATTTCTTTTTTTACATCGAACCTTGGTTCTATTACACCTTCCTATTCCTTGAATAATTTTTCCAATCACATTTTCAGTATAATCATATCTTTTTTTATAAACTTTCTTAAAATCAATATCATTAAATCTATTTAAAAGTAAAGATCTCTCTCTCTTTGTTAAAGCCTTACATCTTAATAATAAGTTGGTATAGTATAATAAAACTATCTTTTCGTTGAACAGATCTTCTAAGCTAACAATGTTAGTTTTATTCTCTAGTGCTATCTCATCAATATCTTTATATTTTAAAGAGATTCCTGTTTCTTTTTGTATATCCTGGTTTAATTTAATTAGTTTACTATCAAGTCTTTTACTATAAGTATGCTTTATATTTACTCCGACTCCAGCACTTTGATAAGTTGTGAATATTATAGTTTTTGTTTTATAATCTTTTAAATTTTCCATCAATTCATTATCTTTTTCATTACTATTTTTTAAAATATCATCTAATTCTTTGGATCTATAAGCATTAAAATAAACTTTTTTCTTTAAATGCTTTCCTAGTTCAAATGCTGTCTTTTTTAAAATGTCTTTATGAGTAAGCCTATTACTTAAAAATAATAAACTACTTGTATCTTCATCTAATAAAAAATTTAAAAAAACTGTTACAGCATAACTAATACAATTTTTTTGAAAATCTCTTTTATTCTCATCTAATTGCTCATCTACACTTTCTAAAGCTCCATTAAATATATTTTTTATAAGCTTTTGTAATCTATATTTCTTTGGATCTTTTAAAAAAGTATTAATATTCTGAAATCCTTTGCTTTGATCTGTTAAAAGTATAGAATTATCTCTAAAAACTGATAATTCTCGCTCAATATTTTTTTCAAAACTATTTATTTTTAAAAGAGATTTTTTTAAAACTTTTTTCTCTAAACTAGTCATTTGAAAATAGTTGTTTTTTAATCTATCTTTTAGATATTTTATATCAAAATTACCTATACATGTTTCTATATTTGCAGTTGCTGATATTCCAAAAACAAAGTTATTTTTACAAATACTATATAAAAATTCCTCTGGAGTTATATACATATACTGACATTTTATTCTAACTTTTCTATTTGTTTTATAATCAGGATTTATTTCTGATATATGTATATAACTATATTCCTTATCCATAAAACTTTTATTATCTTGTAATATTTTTATCTTTTGAATATAGTAGTTTTTATACTCATTCAACATCTCTTTTTGTGATTCTAAATTATATACAAAATGAGTTATTATCTCTTTTTCAATTTCATTATCTTCTTTTAATAACATATGATAGTCGTAAATTTCATTTAACAATTTATAAAATTTATTGTAACTATAGTTAAAAAGATCATCAATTAACGCTGTTAATTCTAAAGAAGTTTTTCTTTCTGTTATTAAACAACTATCATTAGTTATATCAATATAAAGTTTTTTTCTATCCGACTGAACATAGTGATTTTCATTTTCAAAAAGATCTATTCTAGTTTCATTTTCAAGTTCAAAATATTTTGCTGTTGTAAAATACTTCTCTCTTAAAAATTTACCTCTATCCATAAAGAAATTTACTTTCTCCCGAAACTTTATTTTTCTATTCTCTATATTTTGCTTATCTAAATCATCTCTCATACTTTCAAACTTAGATAGCTTTTCTATTAAAGTATTCAACTGATTATTTTGAATGTCTGAAAATAAATTATATCTATCATTGAATACATCTATTATATTTGGGATATTTAAAGTTCTTCTATTTTTTATGAAATCTAAAAATTTGTCTTTAGCTGAATCTATTTCATCTATAAAGATTAAATTATCTCTAAAATTTTCATAAAAATACTCTGTTCCTTTACGTCCAACATACCCATATAAAAATTTGTCCGTTGTCATAATAAGAATTCTCTTTTGAAGATTCTCCTCTATAATCATTGGAAATAGTTTATATAAAAAATTGGGAAGCTTCATATCCTCATAATAAATTTCATTTTTTTCTTTTAAATTAAAAAATTTAAACATACATTTTTTTATTTCGCTCATATATTCTTTTAAAAAATCATTAGAATTTAATGGTGATTTTTTATTTACATGTTCTTTTAAAAGCCTAATTTTTTCTTTAAATTTCCTTATAAAGCTTTCTTTGAACTGAAAAAGATTATAAAATTTTAAATCTTTATCTAAATCATTTAAGATTTCATCTAAAAACCTGGCGTCATTTAATATATCACCAACTGATTTCATTTGAAAAATACACTCTTTTTTACTTTCTTGAGTCTGTGCTTTTAATTTACTAACAATTCCTCTATAAATTTCATTTATATTAATTTTATTGTTAGTAATTATTATTATTTTATTGTGTTTTAAATTTTTAAAATCATCAACTATATTTTTTACAATAAAATTTTCTAGATGAAAAGTTTTACCATTTCCAGTTGGGTGTTGTAACGGAAAATAACCATATGGTTCTTCCGAATATTTCTTAAAAATATCTTCTAAAATATTATCTGTAGATTCTAACTCTTGTTTTTTCTCACTCTTTTGAATTTTATTACTTTCTGTACTTTTTATCTCAATATATTTATTTGCAATAGTTTCAAAGCCTAACATATCATCGATGGTATAAATCTCATCCATCTTTTTAGGATAAAGTTCTTCTAATACCTTTAAACACTCCTCTATATCTAATCCATTTATAATTTTATCTTTCATCAACTTAAATCTTTTATTTTCTGATAAAATCAATTTTGCTATAAGATTATCTATATCATCTTTCTTCAATATATCTTGAGTTAAAATTACATCTTTTGGAATTGATTTTCTAGTTCTTATTAAACTATACACAATTAATTTTTTTAAATCTTCCAAGTATAAATATCTTTTATCATCTAATAGCAAGGGATTTTCTAGCTTCCCATTTTTTAAATTTTGAATAGAATTATTCACCTTTAATTCATGAGATAATGTTTTTAATCCTTTTAGTCTTTTGATTATATCTTTAGAAATTCCAACTCTATTCACAAAATCATTTATTAATATTTTCATGATATCTACTCTCCTTTCAGTGATAAATAACAAGATATATTAGAGCCCCGGGCCTGTCAATAACTTTTTATTCTAAAGTTTTAAAAATAAAAAAATCCTGAATCTACTAAAGAAACAGGATTTATTCTACTCAATTTATTTGAAGCATTATTCAAAAATCGATTTTTACGGCCTTTTTGTCAAACTTAATCTTGTAAGATGTCATTAAGGCTCATCTCAATAAATTTTGCTTATGTTTCACATCATAAGTTTCCATAAAAAAAGTAGAGGGCAACCATCACAAATCCCTCTACTTCACTAATAAATCACCTTCTAATAACTTTAAAACTTTCAATCATTTTCTTAAAAAACTTTTAAATCTCTTAATAGTAAAACAGTTTACTGACTTTAAATCTATTACCTCATATAATAGTTAGAAAAACAACTTCATGATTTGTTAAAATTAATTAAAATATTCTCTCTCTTTATTTTTAAAAATTAAAACATCTTTGAAACTGTGTGATGGCTATTTTTAATACTCTAAAACTACTAAATCCTTTTCTACCTTCCAACTATTATTATGACTTTTAGACGTTTATTTTTTTATTAAAAGTTTAAAAAAAATAAAATATTTTTTAAAACTTTTTCTATATAATCTCTTGTCTAAATATTATAAAAAGTGTTAAAAGTAATAAATAATTTAATCCCCCCAAATAGTAGAACCTCTATCCCCCCCAGAGGTTCTTTCTATTTTTTTGTAACTTTTACTTTTTAGTTATTCTTATTTTTAAAATTTCATCATCTTTTTTATCAAAAGTTATATCCTTAACTTTAAAATCAAAATTTTTTATTTTTTCATCTATTTCAGTAGCTATTTTTCTTATTAACTTTTCTAACTCTAAGTTTATCAAAAAATCACCTCTTTTATTGTTCTAATTTCCACTCACCAAATTTTTCCCATTTATCATTTCTTTTTTCATGAACTATAATTTTTCTATTTTTTCCCAATTGCTTTATTAAAGATTCAATATAGGCAAAAGTATTTTCATAATCTTTTAACTCTTTAAATGATAAAATCTCCTCTTTTTCTAATAAAGTCACTCTATACATTTCACGCTTAATAGTTTCTCACATTTGCCTTGGCAAATTGTGAGAAACTGCGTGTTTAAAGAGGTATTCTGACCTTTCAGGTGTCTTCGACTTTTTTAGGAGGTGAAATCATGGCAAATTATCATTTGAATATATCTTATGGTAAAGTTGGAAAAGGTGGTCCCCATATTGACTATATTTTAGGACAAAATAAATATACTAATAAAGAAAATGAGATTAAATACACTAATCATAATTTGCCTAATTGGTGCAAATCTCCTAAAGAATTTTGGGTAGCTAGTGATGAGAAAGAAAGAATCAATGGTACAGTGTATAAGGAGATTAGAATATCTCTTCCTAATGAACTAACTGAAGATAAGAATATTGAGCTTCTAAATGAGTTTCTAGATACCATTTTAGAGGGAAAATATCACTATTCTGTAGCTATTCACAGTAAAGAAAGTTCATACAAAAAAGAGATTTTAAATACTCACGCTCATATAATGTTTTCTCCAAGAGAACTTGATGGAATTGAGCGAAATAAAGATATTTTTTTTAAAAGAGCTAACACCAAATCTCCAGAGCGTGGAGGTTGTAAGAAAAATACTGAGTGGAATAATATAGAAAAGTTATTAGAGATCAGAAAAATTTGGGAAGAGATGCAGAATAAATATTTAGAAAATGCCAATGTTAATGAGAGAGTTTCGTGTGAAACTTTAGAAAAACAAAGAGAGATTGCTTTAGAAAAAGGCGATCATCTTTTGGCTGAATCTTTAGATAGAAATCCCATTCATATTAATGGAGCCTTATTAAAAAAACCTGAAGAGAAATTAAGTGAAGATCACAGAAATAAGCTTGAATCTTTTAAGTTAAATAGAGAGATAAAAGAGTTAAAAGATGAAATTCTAAAACTAGAGAGATTAGAAGCTGAGAAATCATTGAAAAAAGATGCAATAAAAGAGATTGATTTAGAGTTAAATAGTTTTAGTGATAGTAAGTACCAAGATATTTTAGACACTCATGAGAAATTAGAAGGAATAAATATACAAATCTTAAAAGTTGAATATGAGCTTTTAAGCAGCTTTAATATGGAAAAAAATAGATTAGATTCTTTAAATCTATTATTGAAGAATTTAAACAATGATAAACTTAATTTAGAAAAGTATTTGGATCAATTTGAAGAAACAATACAAGAGAATGAATTTAAAGTTTATGCAGAAGAAAAATTAAAAAACAGTTTCAATACTATGTTTAATATATTTAATCAAAGTAACTATGAAATAAAAAAAGCTGAAAAAATATTAAAAAATATTCCAAGACAGTTAAAAAACTTAGAAACTACAAGTTTAAATATTCTGACTAAAGGTGAATATTCTAAGTTAAAGAGACAATTGGATTCTAATGAATTAAATTTAATGAGATATGAATCTGGTTATAAATATAAAGATGGTAGTGAGAAAAAGTTAAATTTCTTTAAAAATGAGATTGAGAGATTGAGCGAATCCAATAAAGTTATTTTATCTCAAATTGAAAAAATAAAAAGTGATTATTCCACTCCTGAAATGAAAAATAAAAAGATTAAAATTGAAAAAAGTATTGAGTCAAAATTGTTAAAAGAAAAAGAGTTACAAGAATCTATCTTGTTAGATAGAAAAATAACTGCTCTTATTCTTCATAAAAAGCTAATTAAGGTGGATAGCAGCATTTTCGAGTGTTATTTATCCAACGAAGAGTCCAAACGTCTTAAATCAAGTTTAAGAGCTTCGAAATTATCTGAAATTTATAGTTATTTTAAAGATATGAAATTTGAAAATATTGAAAACTTAGCTTTAAATAGTTTAAGTAAGGGGAGATACTTTAAAGCTATGAAAGAATACAGAGTTTTAGATAATAAAAGAATTGAGTTACAAATAGAAAGAGATTCATATACAACATTCTCTAAAAAATTATTGCATTTAGGATCTTTATCTAGAGTAAATAGAGAACTTAAAAGTGTTAATAACTCTCTTTTAAAATTAGAAAAAGAGTTTAAAGAGATTCAAAAATCAATTGGAGATAAAAAACTTCATGAAGAGATATCTAGAATTAATAGCTTAAGAGATAGTATTGCTAAAAGATATTCTAAACAAAGTGATATGTATAGAGAACAATCTAATCTTAATGAATTTTTTATTAAAGAGACAAAAAACCTGAAAAGAGAATTAGATCTTGAAAAAGATATATCCAATAGATTTACCAAAACATCTTTAAAATCAAATTATCTAAATTTGAGAGGAAAAATCTTAGGTAACTATTTAGTTGATTTTGAAATAGAGAAAAAGAAAAGAAAAAGTTTTAGTATGGATTTTTAAAATTTACATTGTTTATAGTTGTTTTATATTGTTATATTGTTTATATTGTTAGGTAACAAAAAAAATGCAAAAAAACACTTGATTAGACCTTGATTACATTAGGCTAAATGCAAAAAGTACCTCTCCTCATTAGTGAGGGGTATCTCTCCTCATTAGTGAGGGGGTTTTTCCTCGTCATTGAGGGGTATTTATCCTCATTACTAGGGGGTATCTCTCCTCATTAGTGGGGGTTTCCTCGTTATAGAGGGTATTTTTTAAGAATTTAGTGATTTTAATCAAAAAATATGTTAAAATCATTATAAAAATATACCTCACTAAAGAGGAAATAAGTATTTTTTAGTGAAATACCCTCACTAAAGAGGAGAAAGGAAGTTGTATTTATGAATTGGTTAGAAGATGAAGTTGTTGATATGCCAGAAACAGAAATAGTTGAAGAAAATATCTATCTAGATGAAGAATTATTAAAAAATAAATCTCTAATAAGAGTAGATATGAATGCCATACAATATCCTCTGTTTTCTAAAAATCCTAAGCGAAAAGTCAATCAAATTGTGAAGTATTTTTTTAATCAGAAAAGAGATATTTATATCAACGTAGTTCCAATGAATGGAAATTATATTCCAGGTGAATTAGAAGAAAAAATATTCATAATTTTAATGAAGCTTATGAAAAAAAAAGGAATGCAAAGAAGATTTGTTGTAACAGCAAATGAATTAAAAAAAGAATTAAATATGAATACAAAAGATTATGTAAAAAGAGTTAAAGATGCTTTAATTAGATTAGCTTCGACGAATTATCAGTTTAAAAATACTTTATATTCAAATAAAGAAAAAAGTTTATTAACAAAAGAGATTCATACAACAATAATGAGCTTAGAAATATTAAAATTAGAAGACGAAAAAAATAAATCTTTAAAAGAAAAGATCTCCGATAAGAGAATAAAAGAGGCTTATGAAATTGCAGTTTCAGATTATTTTTATGATAATTTAGTTTCAAAAGGTTATCTAGTTTATGATTCAGACACTCTTTTAACCATTACTAATGGGACTTCTAGAACCATATATATGCTTATTGAAAAATTAAGATTCAATGATTTATATTTAAAAGTAGATATATTATTTCTTATAAAAAGAATTCCATTAAAATATGATAAAAAAAATATTGCTAGAACTATACAGACTATTGGTAAAAGTTTAGAAGAATTAAAAGAAAAAAATTTAATTAAAAATTTTAATTTTATAAAAGATACAACTTGGGAAAAGTCAGAAGTTGAGATATTTTTCTCAGAAACTAATTTAATATTAAAGCAAGATAGATTTTATACAGATTTAAACGATTTTAAAAGAATGACAACCTCTTTAGCAATATCAGATATGGAGCATGAACCCGTTATTGAAAATTTATTAGAAAAAAAAGAAGAAATAACGTTAGAAGTAATTAATGAAATTATAAATAAACTTCCAAATGCTGCTAAAAAATTAAAAACTATGCCTAAGACAATAAAAGATTCTATTGATTCTTATGGAATAGAAAAGGTTTTACTAGCAGTTCAATATTTAAAAAAACAAAAAAATTTAAAGAGTCCAAGAGCTTATTTTTTAAAATCATTAGAAAATAATTGGTTTGATGGAGAAGTTTTAGAGGTAAACATTCCTAAAAAAGAATCTAAAAATGAAAATATCTCATTAGAGGGATTAAAAAAAGAAAAAATAATTGATGATTTATATCAAAAATTTGAAAAACTACCTATAAATATTCAAAACGGTATAGAGGGATATGTTTATCGAGAATACATTGAATTGTGTGGAATGGAAACTAAAATACAACAACTAGCTTTTATGGGAAGTAGGAAAAAATTAATCTGTGATTTTTTAGAAAGATATCCTCAAATTTTAGACAACAAAAAAGAAATTAAAATTGAAGATGAAAATTCAAAAGTGGAAGATATTATAATAAATGATAGAAAAAAATTAAAAGAATATATAGATGAATATGTAGAATTATATCAAGACTTAATGAAAATAGAGTATGATAATATTGAGATTATTAAAAGAAAAATTATATTGGAATGTGCAGATTATTTTATTCGTAAAAATCTAACTATAGAAAAATTAAAAGAAATAATAAAAAGTAATTTTTTGTAGAATTCACAAAATAATGTTCAAATATTTAGGAGGAAAAATGGCAAAAATTATTAGTTTACTTAATTTTAAAGGGGGAGTTGGAAAAACAACATCAACACATTCTATAGGATCAGCACTTTCTATTTTTAAAAAAAAAGTGCTTTTAGTCGATATGGATCCACAAGGGACTTTAACTTTTTTTTCTATGGAAAATTCTCCTAACTTATCAGTTTGGGAAGTTTTAGCAGAAAAAAAAGATATCGAAAATTGTGTAGAGAAGTTAGATGAATTTGACTTGTTACCAAGTACGATAGAATTAACATTAGCAGAATTAGAGTTAAATTCATCTTATAATAAAGAATTTAGATTAAAGAAAGCTATCGATAAAATAAAGGATAAATATGATTTTATATTAATTGATTGTCCACCAAGTCTTTCTATATTTACTTTAAACGCATTAGCAACATCAACAGATTTAATTATTCCTTGTGAATGTGAATTAGCATCCATGGAGGGATTGAATCTATTATTGAAAGTTTTAAAGTCACCTATTAAACATTTAAATCCAGAGTTAAATTTATTGGGAATATTACCAACTAAGTTAGATGGAAGAAAGAAAATATCTGGTGAAGTACATGAAATGCTTTTAAATACTCATTCAAAAGTACTTCCGGCTATAAGAATAAATAGTAAATTAAGTGAGATAGGAATAGAGAAAATTTCTATTTTTAAAGCAGATAAATCTTCAAATGGAGCAAAAGACTATTTAAATGTAGCTAAGGTGATATTAAATGACAGTAAATAGATTAGCAAAAATAAAAAAAAGGTATGAGGAAAGTCAAGAAGATGAAATTGGATTAGGTCAATTGATTAGTAGTGATATAAGAAATTTAAAATCTAACTTTGATTATGATTCTTTAGAGATGGAAATAGAAGATAAAAATTTTTTGATAGAATATGAAAAAAATTTAATACTTCAAGGAAAAAGAATTGGAGAGATTGCATGTGCAATAGGAGAAACTTTAGAAAATGCTAGGAATGTATTTAAAAGATACTCAACAGAAGAGGAGCCTATAAATTTTGCAGCATGGTATAAAGCTATGGGGTTTAATAAAGATCAAGTTTATTTATTTAGAGGTAGATTTAAATTAACTTTAGAAAGACCAGAGTATAAAGAAAATATATTAAAACTTTCAGATGCAACGATAAAAGAAGCTATAAATAAAAAAACACCAGAAACTATAGTTAAGAAAGTTTTAGAAGGGGAGTTAAAAACCGCTAAAGAAGTAAAGGAAGAGAGAAAAAAAACTCTAGAAGTAGATCATTTGAAATCGAGAGCTCTCGATTTGGGAAATGAAGCGATTCAGGATGCTGAAATAATTGAAATTGTTGAAGATACAGCTATTAAACAAGAAATAAATTTATTAGAAATAGAAAAAAGAATTTTAAAAGTAAAAAAGAATTTAAAAAATTTATCAAATAAAGACTTAAAAAAGGTTAATGAACTATTAAAATCATTAGAAAATATAGTAAATAATTAATTTTGTTATACAATTAATTTCTATACGTTAGTTTAAGAAATTGGAGGTTTAAAATGATTAATTTAAAACAAATAGAGCAAGTAAAAGAAAGATTAGTTAAAGAATTTCATCCTAAAAAAATATATATATTTGGATCATATGCTTGGGGCATCCCTAATGAAGAAAGCGATTTAGATATAATGGTTATTTTAGAAAAATGTGATAATAAAATATTAGAAATGAGAAAAGGATTAAAAGCTTTAAGAGGAATTGGATTTCCAAAAGATTTAATTGTAGAGAATGAATTAGAATTTTTAGATAATGCTAAAAAAAATCATTTGATAGAAAATGAAATTTTGAATAAGGGGTACTTATTATATGAAGCCAACTAAAGATTATGAAATAATGCTATTTAAAGCTGAGCGAGATTTTCAATCAGGAAAAATTTTATATGAAAATGAACTTGAAGAATCAGCAATATATCATTATCAACAGGCTGGTGAAAAGGCATTAAAAGCTTTTTTAATTTTTCATAAAAATAAAGTTCCTAAAACTCATGATTTAACAAGTATTTTAGATAATTGCATAAATATAGATTTAGATTTTGAAGTATTATATGATGCTTGTGAAAAATTAACACCATATGCTACAATATTTAGATATATGGATACTGGATATGGTTTAGTTCCTACACATGATATATTGGAAGAAGCAAAAACTGAAGCATTAGAAATATTAAATTTTGTTAAAAATAAAATTATTAAAATTTTAGATTAGGAAAAGGACTGGTAGAAAAAGTGGCAAAATAGTATAATTAAAGGGAGTGATGAATATATCACTTCCTTTTTATTATATTATAAAAAGTCGGAGGAGGATTTGTGGCAAGGAAGTTAAAAGTAAAAATTGATAAAAACAAAAAGAAAAATATAGATGATTTATATGAGTTTTATCTAAATTCATTAGATAGTGTAGCTAGAAGAAAACTAGATAAAGAAATATTAGGTAGAATATACAAGGGAATTGAGCATTATTATGATCGAAAATTTAGATATTTAGCTTTTGATTCATTAGTTGTTTCTATAGCAAAAATAGAGGAATATTTAAAAGAAGATGTGGCTTTTAGTAACGATATTGGCTTTGAGACATATTTAGAACTATCTGAGAGATTAGCAAAAGATATAGCTCATGATTTCAACATGGAGGTTTTAAATAGAGGCGTTTTAGAAGCTATGTCTATTAACTTTTTTAGATGGGTTATGAGTAAGGAAGTTACAGTTGAGTACATAACTACAGATTTAACAGAGGACTATCCATATAAATTAATAGACGTTAAAGAGTTTACTAAGGAAATTGCTTGTAAGAGTAAAGATATAGAATTTTTAGATAAGGAAGAGATGGTTTTAGTTACATTAAAAAACAAAGATGATAATTTATATAAATATTTAGAACTTAGAAAAATAGATTATGACTTCATGGAAGAGATAGCAAAAGTATTGAAAATAATGAACATGCTTTTAAGAACTATAGATGTAAAAGAAGAAGAGATAACTTTCATAGAAAGATATAAAGAGTGTATTTATAATCTTCAACGTATAACGGATTATTTATACTTTAAAGAGGTTTTACAATTGAGTTATAATGAAATACCAAATGATATATTGAAATATCTAAAGACTAAGAATGTGGCTTAATTAAAATTATTTTAAACTAAATAGGGGTGAATGATGTGGCAGAAATAAAATTTGAGATTATTGAAAATTTAGGAACAATTGGAGAAGGTGCTAAGGGATGGAAAAAAGAAGTTAATCTAATTTCTTGGAATTCTAGAAAACCAAAAATAGATATTCGTGATTGGGATGAAGACCATGAGAAGATGGGAAAAGGAATAACTTTATCTAAAGGGGAATTAATAGCATTGAAAGAAATTTTAGATTCAATTGATATAGAAGACTTAGATATGTAAGGGTGCTTTTAGCATCCTTTTTATTTATATTTTTTGTTATTTTATGGTTAAAATAAATCTAAAATAGATAGTTTAAATATGGTATACTATGTATGAATAGACTTATTAAAGTTAATCACTAGGAGGGAATTTTATGGCAGTAGT